>DNMB01000039.1:0-2625 GCA_003489485.1 Chitinophagaceae bacterium
CGGTCAACACCCTAAAGGGGCGGGCGCCGGGTGTAATGCTCTCTATCGTAGCTGCATTGTTGGCCGCGAAGGGCAACAACTGCTCATAAGAGCACTCCTCTAGTTGCGAACCCAAAAATGTGGTGAGGATCTTCCAGGGTAAGATCTTGTTTTTTTCATTGCCCTCTTCGAGGACCGCGTTCTCTCCTTCGGGCTTAAAATATTTTGAGAGCAGCGATTTGGCCAGCACCACATTGACCGGTAAAAAGGTATAAGGGTTGATGGTGCTCACTAGCGCGTATTCAATTTGAGCGCCCACGGTAAGTCCCAGATTAGAGGGCAGCGTCCAGGGGGTGGTGGTCCAGGCGAGTAAATAAACATCGCTGGATGACTGCGAAGCAGATTGATCGAATAAAAACTGCGAGCGTTCGTTGCGCAGCAATTTGAACATCGCCACACAACTAGTGTCTTTAACATCTTTGTACGTGCCCGGCTGATTTAATTCGTGCGAGCTAAGACCCGTTCCGGCCGCCGGTGAATAGGGTTGAATGCTGACGCTTTCGTAGAGCAATCCTTTTTTGAAAAGCTCACTAAGCAACCACCAAAGTGTTTCTATATAGCCGTTCTCGAAGGTGATATAGGGGTGATGCAGATCGACCCAATATCCCATCTTACGGGTAATGTCGTCCCATTTATCCTTGTAACGAAGCACGGCATCGCGACAGGCTTTATTGTACTCGGCTACCGAGATCTTTACGCCGATATCTTCTTTGGTAATACCCAGTTCTTTTTCGACCCCCAATTCAATGGGTAGGCCATGGGTATCCCATCCACCCTTTCTTTTTACCTGATAGCCTTGCATGGTCTTGTAGCGACAGACCAGGTCCTTAAGCGTACGCGAAATAACGTGATGAATACCGGGCATACCATTGGCACTGGGTGGCCCCTCGTAAAAGACAAAGGGAGTGGCCCCATCGCGCAGCGAGACGCTTTGTTCAAAGGCCTGCTCTGCAGACCAGCGCTCCAGCACCTCTTTTTCGATGGCTGGCAGGTTTAAACCCGTAAATTCTCTGTACTTGGCACTCATAGCAGCAAAGGGCCAGGCCTATTGGGCAATCACGATACCCTTGGCAGTAATGCGAACTTCTTTCAGTGGCTCTTTGATGGCATCGATCTCGGCCTGCGACTTCTTGGCATCCTCGGCATAGTGCTTTAACTCGGCCACGGATGTGGTCTTCATTTTAGCCTCTCCGTCTATGACCACTTTTTTGCCCTTGGCAGCCAGGGGTAAAAAGAAACCATAATCCTTCATTTTGACCATCACCTCCTCACCTTGTGGAAGTTCTAGCTTTAACCAGCAGCCTTTCTTTGCACAAACATCCTTTACAGTAGCAACGATCTTTACGTCGGCAAAATCGCTTCCACCCATCACCTTACTCACGACATCTACCAGCGCCAGGGCGCCCTCGGGGTTCACTTTTTCACCATAAAAATCGCCGGGCTTGGCATCGCCGGCTGGGGGCTGGGCCCATGCGCCCGTTGTGGCGCCGATCAGTAGTAAACCAAACAATATCTTTTTCATAAAAGCAGAATTTTCGATAAGCCGCGAAGGTAAGAAATATTGATCAGGGCCGCTTTGAGACCCTTTTTGTGAGCAGAAAGAAGCTCAAGTGTGTCTTAGTTGAGTGCGGCCTTTTTTAGCTGAAACATTCTGGAAAGATTAAATCCAAAACGGACCTGCCCTTGCCCCCACTGTCCGGTGGTCTCGGTAATGAATGCTCTTTCGTTCATACCGACAGCGTTCGAGACATGCAACTGAAACACATGGCCTCCGGTTTCAATGTCTAACCCGAACGAAAGGGGATTGTAATAGCCGGTCTCGGGCAAGCCGTCAATGCAATAGGTATAATCCCAGGTAAAGGCCATTCGCTTTGAAAGTTTAATTCGCCCCCCAACACCCAAGGCGTATATATCATTTTTATCGGTAGCCAGCTGCACCAGATTCTTGTGCACCATGGTAGGCATCACTTGCAGCGTAAGCGCTTCGCTGAACTTTCTACCAATAATAATTTGATTGTAATAGGCCATGCGCGACGTGAAATAATTTTGACGGGTCGGATCGGCCCAAGGAAGACCATCGATGGTGATACCTGATACCAACGCCACTGTTACAGGAGAGGAGCCCGGCCCGGTAGACTGACAAATAGGAGCGTATTTTACAAATGCATCCACCTCTTTTTTAAAGGTGCTTCTTCCTACCCCTGCCATCAGGTTGTGCAACAGACCAAAATCAAAGCTCATGCGCATACTGGCCTGATCGAGGCCAAAGAAATTCTTATAGCCCTGGTCGAGTGAACCAAAGCGATGCAAAATGCGAAAGTCCATGGTGCCCGGATTAATGAACTCCATGGAATGACTATTAATGACACGAGAAGATTTGAAGGCATACTTGACCCGCTGCTTTTGAGGCTTGTCTTCTCCGACCAACGAAAGCAGGTCGTCTTGCGCATGCATTGCTACCGGACGAGCGAGCACGATACAGAGCAATAGAGCGACGCGGTAAAAAGTAGTAGTCATGTGCATTAACTTTTAAGGGGCTCCAACGTGCAAGCCACCGTGATCTTAGCCGTTTTACTTACTTTATCG
>DNMB01000039.1:3029-4892 GCA_003489485.1 Chitinophagaceae bacterium
GAGACCTTACCACTGCTCTCCACATCGCGGGTCTCTCCATGCATGGTCAGTTTGCCTTTTACCGTAACCGGGTAGTCACCATCTTTGGAGTAGTTTACTGCACCGTTATTGGTAATGGTGCCCTTGAACTCGGCCTTGGGATACTTGTCGCTCTCGAGATAGTTCTCATTGAAATGCTCTTGCATCAGTGCCCGCTCAAAGGTGAATCCTTTAATGAGCACGGCAAATTGAATATTGCCGGTTGCGGCATCCAATACACAGGTAACGGTTTTGTTTACCGCCTCAATATTCTCTGGCGAAGAAGGGGCCGTAGCATTAAAATCAATTCGCCCCGATTTGGTAAAAAACTTTTGTGCAGCTACCTCGCTTTGTACAAAAGCCACCAGCAAAAAAAGAAAAATGAATGATCTCATAACGTATTGATGTTTTGATGATGATTTATTCTTTGATCAGTGCACAGCGCACCAAAATAACATCGGACCCCAGCAGCTCATCCTTGTTGTACCCGCTGCAGATGCCTTGCAAGGTTATCTTCTCTCCTTTTGTAACAGGCGTGGTCTTTACTGAAAAAGCACTGTCCATGCTGCAGCGAACCACGGTACTGCCTGGCCCGGCGCCGAGTACCAAGGTATACGATCCGCTTTCGTCTTCGGCAAGATCGCTTAACACATCTTGCACCCGTACCAGTTTGCCAGCAAAACGGCTGGTGGCCCCGGTTTCGTCTTGTTCAAAAGCGGCAATCAACTCGGCCCCGGTCAATTCCGCATCGGGCATGGCCGAGGAGGTGTTGAGGGGAGGGCGGTTGTACTCGCGATATGCATAGAAAGCGCCCGCCAGCGCGGCCACGACAATAAAGAGAAGTAAGACCTTTTTGTTCTTCATTTCATTTTTAATTGTTGAGCATGCCCGCATCGATCCATTTTTTTATGGTAGCAATGCGGCAGCTGCTTAGTTTGGCACCGCCCTTGGGCATAGGAGAAAATCCCGCAGCGTGATTGATGGTACCCAAAAGTTTTCCGCTCTGTGCCATCGCCTTGTCGGCTGCATAGGTGCCCATCAATTGATTGCCCGACGGAGAAGCCCCCGTGTGGCAACCATAACAACTGCTTTGTAAGACTGGCACTACTTTTTGCATATACGAAACGGTGCCCACCGTATCGGTACAAGGCTGATTAGAAGAGGCTCCATAGAGCGTTTCTTCGTGATCGTAATAACATGCCGTTAGGCTGAGTAAGGTCAGCAAGCATATAAAAAGAAGCTTAGCATTTCTCATAATGTGCCATTAATTGTTGAGCGCACCGGCAGCGATCCAGCGTTGCACCTGGGTAATTTCGCAGTCACTTAGTTTGGTCCCGTTCTTGGGCATAGCAGAAAACCCGGGTTGATGAGCAATGGACCCGTAGAGTTTTCCGTTGAGCGCAACCGTTCTTACCGCTGCGTAGGTAGACAAATTGATATTGCCACCCGGACTGGTCGCACTGTGACATCCCACGCATTTGGTATCGAGCATGGGCTTAATGGTCGCACTAAATGTAAAGACATTGGCATCGCAGGCGCTGGCACAAGAATTATTCTTGGCACCCTGGTTGATCCATTTTTGAATCTTGGCCATCTGGGCAGCCGTTAGGGGCGACCTGGGAGGCGGCGGCATCCGATCTCCCGGATCGGTATCGATAATGACCTCATAAAGCTCACTGCGTGAAGCGTTGCCGGCACGTACGTATTTTATGATAGTGCTGTAACTGGTCAGCTGCACACCTTCGGCGCGGGTGGCCGCATCATGGCAACCACTCATTGCGCAGTTAGACGTAATGATGGGCAATATCTCATTTACAAAATAAACCGTATCAGCACTGCAGCTAG
>DNMB01000196.1:0-191 GCA_003489485.1 Chitinophagaceae bacterium
ACACTCTCCACAATGGAGCCTTCTTGGCCAGGAGGCTGATCGCGCAACACCGACATAACTCTTTTTTCGAGAACACGGGTAATGCTATCGGTATACTCCACATCGGTCCCCACCGGAAGCTTGGCATAGACATAGACGAAGTTGGGATCACCCGACGGGAAGAAGGTCATTTTATTACCTCTGAGCATGAG
>DNMB01000196.1:575-4601 GCA_003489485.1 Chitinophagaceae bacterium
CGGGTACCCACCAGCAACCAACGAAGCAGTTTTTCATAACGAGACATCAATGAAGGCAATGTGTGATGCTGAAAATGATGGATCCATCCCTTTAGGAGATATGAATAGAAGACCATGAGCACGGCCATCAGGAGCAAGAAATTGGCAGTGCCATGAAACCCTGTCAGGTGCACCAGGATGCCACCGATCGTAAAGACCCACCACCACTTGCTACGGAACACGGCTTTCTTATGGTGCGTAGACATCGGCTCTTCGGGCTTCATGAAACTGACCGCAAAAACCGGGTTAAAAATAAAGGCAACGATCAGTGAGGCCGCCAGCGTCAGAATAAGCATGGTCGGCAGATAGATCATGAATTTACCAATGATCCCTTTCCAAAAAAGCAAGGGGAAAAAGGGTGCGAGCGTAGTGGCCGTACCGGCAAGGACCGGAATAAATACTTCGCCCGCCGCTTCTTTGGCACTTTGAATGATGGGCACTTTACCATTGTCAAAAATGCGGTGCGTATTTTCAATGACCACGATGGCATCGTCCACGATGATGCCCAACCCGAACAGCAAAGCGAACAGTACGATAAAGTTGAGCGTAACGCTTCCGCCTACGATAGCATCAGCCAGGGGCAAGAACAAAAAGGCAACGAACACACTCAGCGGTACGCTCAGCGCCACAAAGAAGGCATTGGTGACTCCCATAAAGAACATCAGGATCAACAAGACCAGCACAAATCCAATGATGATGGTATTGATCAGCTCATTGAACGAAGTACGGGTCCCCTTGCTCTGGTCGCCTGTAAATACGACCTTAAGATCTTTGGGTAATTCATTTTTTGATTGCAGCGAGGCGATCACTTCTTTGACCCCATCGGCCGTAGTGATCAGATTTTCTCCTGCACGCTTTACGATATTTAGGGTCACTACATTTTTCCCGTTCAAACGGGCATAGCTCTCATTGTCTTTGATGGTATCGATCACTTGTGCCACATCGCGCAGATACACGGAGGCACCTCTCGCGCTACTGCGCACCACGATGTTCTGCATATCAGCGGCCTGCTTAAACTGGCCCTTGATGCGGAGGGTGCGCTTCATGTTACCGACCTCTACCTGTCCGCCGGTAATGTCCATGTTCTCTCGAACGATGGCATTTTCAATGTCCATGAAACTGATCTTGGCGGCCGTCATCCGATACGGATCGACGTTGACTTGTATTTCACGCTCTGGTGCACCAACGATCTCGGCCCTTGTTACAGAGGGCAACTCCTCTACCCGATCTTGTATTTTATCGGCATACTTCTTTAGCTTCATCCCATCGTAGTCACCACTGATGTTTACGTACATGATGGGTATTTCACTGAGCGAAAATTCCTGCACATCGGGCGCACTGGTCAGATCGGCCGGCAAATTGGGCTTGGCCTTATCGACCGCATCCTTCACTTTTTGTTTGGCGATATCGGTCTTTACATCGGTATCGAACTCTACCACGATCAACGAGTAATCTGTTTGCGAAGTGCTGGTGATCTTATTGACCTTTGCACCGCCGATCCCTTTGAGCTGTTTTTCGATGGGACGCGTGACCAGATTCTCGATATCCTTTGGGGAATTACCTACATAAACTGTGGTAATGGAGATCGTAGGGACCACCACATCAGGGAACTGCTCCTTGGGTAAATTGATAAATCGAAAATAACCGAACAGCGAAATGAGCATGGCAATGATATAGATCGCCGTACGATTATCGATTGACCAACTAGTGGGTCCGAATTCCTTGAATTTCTTTGCAATACTGTCTGCCAATTTCATAAATGAGCGTTTTGCGTTGACTTGCCAATGAGAGCGTTTCTTATTGCACGGCTTTTACAGGCTGTCCTGTATAGGCATCCTGAAAACCGCGCGTGATGATCAGGTCGCCAGATGAAAGACCTGTTTTGATCTCGATCAAACCGCCATAAGTGGCTCCTGTTACCACCGACTGCTTTTGAGCAACAAGCTGCTGACCTTTGGCTACGGCCAGATACACATAGCTTCCAGATTCATCTTGCTGTACCGTATTTAGTGGCACAGTGAGAGCATTGTTATTTTGATAATCGATGATGCGAACCTTGGCACTTTGGTTTGGCTTATACAAGGGGTTGGCAGGAAGCGCCGCCTCTGCATTGAAAGAACGTGTATTTGCGTTGATGGCAGCACCTACTACAGAGAGCGTAGATACAAAAGCGGGCACACCCGATTCGGTAATTTGTATTTCGGCGCGGCTACCCTGCTTGACCAAGGTCACATAATTCTCCGGCACGGCCGTTACTACTTTTAATTTGCTGCTGTTAACAATGCGAATACCCATTCCGGGTGTGGCAGCCGCCTGTGGTGTGAACATTTCGCCAACCTTTACATTGAGTTCGTCTATCACCCCACTGATCTCGGCCTTTACACGGGTCATGTTTACTTGCTCCTGTGCCATCGCAACTTGTGCCTGAGCGGCCTTTAGCTGTGCAGATAGCGCATCTACATCGGCCTTGGCATTGATGACGCTGATCTCGGCACCGATATTTTGCTTCCAAAGATTTTGATAACGCTCATAAATGGTAGTGGCTTGCGAAAGTCTCGCCGAAAGGATATTAAGCTGCTGCTGAGCGGCCGTAAGCGATTGACGGGCCATGGCATCATCTAGCAGCAACAGGGTTTGCCCTTTTGAAACTCGCTGGCCGTTTTTTACCAGCACAGACTTTACGACCCCACCCATTCCCGATGGTGCAACATAGGCCATACCCTCAGCATCAACATGCCCCTGTAGGTCAATGTAGTGGGTGAATGCTGTTGGGCGGATCGTATCGACCGATACCAAGAGTGCCGCTTGCGCCGATGCAGGGTCGACCTTGGCCAGACGGGCCTCCAGATCGCGTAAGGTAGCGTCTAGTGTGGCTTTTTCTTTTTTGACCTGCTCGATCTGCGCACGAAGTTGCTTTGCATCGCTAGCACTCTCATTGCCACTGCCACAAGACATCAGTAGAACAACTGAGAACAAAAAGAAAAGAGAAGAGGAGTTATACTTTTTCATATGATGATTTTTCAAAAACGATTTTAAGGTTGAATGGTCGTTAAATAGGCTTGCTTGGTGTTGATTGGTTTATAGTTTTCCGGTGGCCTTTAACCAATCGATACGAGCCATCATGGCATCGGATAATGCCGTTACGTAATTGGTTTGAGCGGCCTTCCACTCGTTTTGCGCACTATTGATCTCGGTTTGAGAGCCCACTCCCATTTCATATTTTTTCTTGATCTGCACATAGACCTTTTCGGCCAGTTGCAGATTTTGTTGCTGGGCATCGAGACGGGCAATGGCCGACTGAAAATTATTTTGTGCGCTGGCCGCCTCGCTGTCGATGGTACGTTTTAATCCCTCAATTTCATTGAGCGTGCGTTGCAGTTCGATACGGGTCTGGCTAATGCGTGAGCGCGTTACAAAACCATTGAAGATGGGAACGGTCATGTTTATACTGATGTTCGAAATGGTAAACCAGGGCTGCGTTCCATTGAGAAAATTCCAGTTGTTACGTTGCGCATTCTTTGCATAGACCCCGTTCAACGCGATGGTGGGTATCTGACTTAACTGATATCGTTTGATGTTGTACTCACTTAGTTGCTTGCCGATCTGTGCGTACTGAAAATCCTTTCGATCCTCGTAGCGATAGTCGGTCGTGGCCAGCATCCCCTCTTTGATCAGGGCCGGACGCAAGGTATCGGTTAACACAAGCTGATCGAGAACAGGCATTCCCATTAACACTTTTAGGCCGTAGTAGCCATTTGACAAAAGGTTCATCACCTTGTTTCGCTCGGTCTGCAGATTGGCCAGTTGAACACTGACCCTGTCGATATCGAGCTTTTCTCTAAAGCCATTCTCATAGAGTATTCGTGTATCGGAAAGATTCTTGCCCACAAAAGCCAATGTGGAGTCTAGCAACTCTAATTGCGTGCGTCCTGCCAACAATTGATAGTAGATCTTGAGTACGTTGGCCTTGATGACCTCGCTGGTCAA
>DNMB01000017.1:0-3129 GCA_003489485.1 Chitinophagaceae bacterium
GCACCGTCTTCGCAGCAACCTCCCTTACACTTGGCAAGATCGCAGACGAATTTCTTTTCTACCAGGTCTTCGCTAATGAGTATGTTATCGAGTACGATCATTGTTTAGGGCTGCGCCACTGCAGTGTGTTGATAAGGTGAAGCAGATCTTTCTTAAGGAACTCATTGACCGGGCCAAGCGAGTCTGCATTGGGCGTGGCATCAAAGTACAACGCTCCTCGCAAAAAATGTCGCGTAGAGTCGGTCACAAAAAATTGATTGGCCGTAGCGGTATTGCCGCCCAGCGAAAAATAAATTCCCTCCACCCCATTGGGCGTGCGCATCAAACTATCTACGATCTGCGTAGCCATGTTGACATGCTGTCTGTAGGCCATCTTGAATCCATCCTGCACCAGTGAGTCAAACCCCTCTTGACTGCCAACCGGCTTATAACTCACGTAGATCCTTCCGGCGAATCGAGGAAAATCAATATTGATCCACCAATCGTCGGCCGGATCCTGAAAGAAGGTACTGTCTTTGCTGATGGTCGCATACACCGGATACTCGAACGTATAGGGATAGCCGGGGCGGTCGAATACCTGGTATTGCTTTTGCGGTAAGGGAATCCGATAATACCCTCGCTTCTTTCCGGCGGTATAATCGCTGTTGCAAGCCCACACAAAAAAACAGAGCCACATGATAGAAAATATTTTGCAATATCGATTCATGTACATGGTTTAAGAACGAAAACGAATGACTAGCTGCACTTTTTCTATTCTATTGTGTGCCGTTTGCAGCACCGTAAACTCAAAATCGCCGGCTACAATGATCTGTTGAGGCAACGGCATCTCTCCGGCCAGTTCAAGCAGTAATCCGGCCAGCGAATCACTATCTCCCTTTACACTATCGAACGTATCTAAGGGCAACTGCAGTGTCCTGCAAAGATCATATAGCATGGTCTTACCATCAAATATATACGTGTGCTCGCCAATTTGCTGTCCACTGCTTTCCTCTTCATCGAACTCATCTCGGATGTCGCCGATCACTTCTTCTAAGATATCTTCCATGGTCACGATACCGCTGGTGCCGCCGAACTCATCTACGACCACCGCAAAATGGATCCTTCGTTGTTGAAATTCCTTTAAGAGATCTTCGATAGGCTTGGGCTCAGGAACAAAGAAAGGACTGCGCAACAGCTGATGCCAATCGAAGGCGTCACCGGCCTGCACATGAGGCAATAGGTCTTTCGTGTTGAGTACCCCTATCACTTGGTCCAGGTCGCCACGGTACACCGGCAACCGCGAGTAATGAAGTTCCGATACCAACTTCAGTACACCCGATAGCGGAGTATTGTATTCGATACCGCTTACATCGAGTCGGCTGCGCATGATCTGTCGCACGGCTATGTTGCCAAACTTGACAACCCCTTTCATGATCATCTTTTCTTTGGGCGATACCTCTTCGTCGGGTCGTACATCGATGGCCTCGTCGAGCTCCTGCAGTCGCTGCCTTTCGGTGCGATCGGCCCCGGTGGCGCTACCGATCTTTTCGGCGAGGCGCACCATAGAACGACTGGGCCCTTGCAATAGCTGATGAAGACCTGCTGCCACAAAAGAGAAGTCGTGAGCAAAACGGATCGAATTTTGTGTGGCCCATAACTTAGGGAGCAAGCGCGCAAAAAAATAAAGTATCGCCACGATGGTCAGCAAGATCAGTAGCGAACGAAGCCACTGAGGCGTAATGTTCAAAGGGATCCACTGCAATAAGAGGTAGTTAAAGAGTAAAATGATGCAGACGTTCACAAACGTACCCGCCATCAAAAAGGTGACATATAATTCTTTGGGATGAGTAAGCAACCCTACAATACGACGCGCTGCCGGATGCTGTTTGGTGCGAAGCACATCAAGTTCTTTTTTTTGCAACGAGAACAATGCAGCTTCGTTGCCGGCGATCAAAAAAGATAGGATGAATAAAAAAAGAAGCGATACCGACAGCACCGTGCCACCCTGAGAGGCTATCGCTAACAAGACAGCGCCCCTGTCAAAACTAACTACATCAGCTGCCGGGTAAGGATCCAAGAAATTGTTGTTTTACAAACGACGATGTAAAGTTATTGTATTTGCGAATGTGGTCCTATTGTTTGAGCGATGCGCCGTTGTTGTATCTAGAAGAGAGAAGACTGCCTTCCACTGGCCTTTAGGTGTTGATTGATGAACTGAGGAAAGGCCAGTTGATCGAGCGTATCGAAAGGGACCCACTTCCAGTCGGCCGAGAGCACCGGCTTTTTCTTGGTGGTAACATGAATAAACTGGCCGGCGATCAGTTGATGCGATAAGGACTGCCGATACAGGGCCGATACCTGATCGGTCAGGTAGTGGCCGGCAAGCAGCCATCCTTTTTTTTCGGCTTGACGGGCCAGCGCCCCCCACGAAGAGGCCGCTGTGGTCTCGAGCAACGGAAATTCATAGAGCCCCTGCCAAATATCTTTTTGATCGCGTACCCGCACCGCCACACGACCCCGATACGAAAGGACCAGAAAATAGAACCACCGCTGTTTGAGCACCAGCGTTTTTGACTTTACCGGCCACTGCGTTACTTTTTTCTTGGCCAGGGCCACACAGGTTTTTGAGAATGGGCAACTGGTGCATACCGGTGCAACGGGTTTACAAACTACAGCCCCAAAATCCATGATGGCCTGGTTATAAAGACCGGGGCGTTGCGTGTCGAGCAAGGACTGGGCCAGCTCGCTGAATTTTTTTTTGCCCTCTTTTGAATCAATGGGCAGTTCTATACCGAAGACTCGGGCCAATACCCGAAATACATTTCCGTCTAACACGGCATAAGGCAGGTTATAGGCAAAAGAAGCGATGGCGGCAGCTGTGTAAGACCCCACGCCCTTGAGCGCCAGAATCTCCTCATACGTGTTTGGAAAGACCCCCTTTTTTTCTTCCGCAATAAAGCGGGCCGTGGTCAGAAGATTGCGGCACCGGGAGTAATATCCTAATCCTTCCCACAGCTTAAAAACCTGATTATCATCGGCCTTAGCAAGCTTTTTGATCGTTGGGAAGGCCTTTACCATCCGCTGATAGTACCCCAGCCCCTGCTCCACTCGGGTCTGCTGCAAAATGATCTCGCTCAGCCAGATCTTATA
>DNMB01000017.1:3548-5471 GCA_003489485.1 Chitinophagaceae bacterium
GAAAAGCTGTTTTTTGCCGGTTTTTGCACCATTTCGCCATAAAGCTAAAAAAAATTATGCCTAGTTATTTGATTATCACATAATTTTCTCATAGATTGGCATTGTAAACGCAAAACCATTCCCCATGAGAAAGGCCGATTTGGTAAATCAGATTGCCGAAAAAACAGGTATTCCCAAAGTGGACGTGCTTGTTACTCTTGAAACCATGTTCAAAGAAGTAAAAGACACGCTTTCCGGCGGCGAGAATATTTATATCAGAGGTTTTGGAAGTTTCATCACGAAAAAAAGAGCTGCAAAAATTGGACGCAACATCAAAAAGAACGTTGCCGTTCACATCCCTGAGCATTACATTCCTGCTTTTAAGCCTGCGAAGGAGTTTGTTGCAGAGGTGAAGAAACTGAAAGAGCCTAAACCTGATAGTGGTCCCGGTGATGATCTATAACGCGATCAATGCGGTACCTTTGTGCCGAAATTAATTGATCGTGAAAAGAACTCAATGGCTCCTGGCCGGTGGCGCTCTGCTGCTGGTATTTCTTATCGTTACGTTCGGCAATTTTGTTCCTGAGAAAAAAGCGACTACCCCATCCGCTGCTGCGATGGGACCGAACGCAACCTCTCCTGCCATTTCTATCGATACCATTTTGGCGCTAGCGGTAAGTCAATTGACCGAAGCGCAAAAAATCAGTTTCAGTAACTTAAAAGATAAAAAAGTTGCTGACCAAGCCGGACAACTTGCTGTTTATCACGACTTGGCGCATTTTTGGAGAGACACGATAGGCATCTTTGAGCCCTATGCCTGGTACGAAGCGGAGGCCGCCAGATTGGAAAAGTCCGAAAAAAGCCTGACCTTTGCAGCCCGTTTATTTCTGGACAACCTGCAATCCGACGAAAACCCGACCAGAAGACAGTGGAAGGCATTGCAGGCCAAGGATTTATTCGAACGTTCTTTGAACATCAATCCCAATAATGATTCTGCCCGGGTGGGCTTGGGCGCCTGTTACCTTTTTGGAAACGTAAGCGCTAACCCCATGGAAGGAATCGCCAAGATCAGAGAAGTGCTGGCCAAAGACAGCACCAATCTATACGCCCAGCTGATGCTGGTGCGCGGATCGCTTCTCTCCGGACAGTACGACAAAGGCATCAGCCGGCTAAAGACTGTGCTCGGGTTGGCACCCGACAATGTGGAGGCCACGCTGCTCATGGCCGATCTGCAAGAGAGAACAGGCAATAAAAAGCTGGCCGTGGAATGGTATCAAAAGAGCATCCGTCTGATACCCTCCGAAGAGATCAAGGCAGCGATCAGGGATAGAATCAATGAACTGAACAAATAGTCTCTGTAAAGATTTTTAGATAAACGTATTTAGTAACAAGATTTAAAAAATTATTCTGGTATGCCTTGTGGTAAAAAAAGAAAGCGTCATAAGATCGCGACGCACAAGCGTAAAAAAAGACTGAGAAAGAACCGTCACAAGAAAAGAAATAAATAAAAGCAGGCGTCGGCTGGTTCCGGCCCTTGCTACATTTATTCGCAGTCCCCGGTTGTTTTCCGTTCTCCATTAACCCCCTCTTTTACAGTGCTGTCTTAAAAGGACCGCTTCTGTTTTATTGGATGCGTCGCAACCGGCGTTTATACCCCCGTTTCTTTTGGGTTCTCCCGAAAAAAGGGTGAAAAGGTAGATACAGTACTCAAACTGTAATGAACAAAGAACTTATCATTAATGCGACTTCGCAAGGTGTTGAGATAGCCTTGCTAGAAGACAAGAAGCTGGTCGAGCTTCATAACGAAAGAAGCGATGCCCGCTTTGCCGTGGGCGATCTCTATCTGGGAAAGGTAAAAAAACTGATCCCCGGACTCAATGCCGCTTTTGTGGATGTGGGCTTTGAAAAAGATGCCTTCTTGCATTACTCCGACCTGAGCCCCTA
>DNMB01000016.1 GCA_003489485.1 Chitinophagaceae bacterium
AGGCATTCTCGAGATAGTAATCAGAGAGATACCAGTTGTTGACAAAGTTGGTGGTAAGGAAATTGCGCGTTGCGTTGCCGATAAAGCGAACCGGGTTCTTAACGGCACGCATTACAGCGTTGTTGGAGTTAACGTTATTGTAGAGATAGTTGCCTACCATGCCGTGTCCGGTAAATCCAACGCTGAATTTCTTGATCGTCAAATTGGTGCTGAATCCGAGCAATACGTCGGCAGCAGGCTTTTGGCTGATCTGGCGATCATCGTTATTGATGATACCATCACGGTTGGTATCCTCGAACAAACCTTCGATGGGGTTACCATTTCCATCATAGATCTGCTTGAGCATGTAAAAACTATTGGGGAAAGAACCCACCGCATGAATACCGATGGTGTTACCCGTACCGCCACCGATACCGGTCACCTCTTGCCCTTTGAACTTAGGATCGGGGTTACGCAGCAAATTAGTGATGGTGGCCTTATTATAGGCATAATTCAAAGAAAGGTCCCAGGTTACATTCTTGTTACGAATGGGAACCAGGTTCAATACAACCTCAACCCCTTCGCTGTTGATGTTACCTACGTTGGTAACGATCTCGTTGACAAAGTTGGCACCAGAGGCAACAGCTACGTTAGCCAGCAGGTCCTTGGTCTCACGAGAGTAGTAATCTACGGTACCGGAGATACGGTTGTTGAAGAAGCCGTAGTCCAAACCGAAGTTGGTGGTAGTGGTAGTTTCCCAGCGAATAGAAGGATCATATCCCTCAGGGCGCAGGTAACTTACAAATGCATTACCGAACTGTTGCATGGCGGTATTGCTACTAAGTGAGTAGCGGGGCAGATAAGAATAGTATCCGATACCATCTTGCTGACCGGTCACCCCCCAGCTGAAACGGAATTTGAAATCGTTGATGCTCTTTGAATTCTTGAAGAAATCTTCTCTGGCCTTCCAGGCTACAGCCACAGAGGGGAAGTAACCGATACGATCATCGGGATTCAGCTTAGAGCTGGCATCACTTCTGATGGTAGCGGTGATCAGGTATTTATCCATCAGCGTGTAGTTTACACGACCGATGTACGACTCTAAACGATACTCGGGGCGATCGGTCTTGAACACAGGCTCGCTTCCGATGATGGTATCTTTTTTGGCAGGGTTGGCAGGATCGTAAATACGACGATAGCTGAGCGCAGGGAAATTAGATACCTTGGTCAGGAAACTTTGGTAGCTATGTGCGACCAATACGTCTACTTTAGATTTGATCTTTTTGATATCCTTTGAGTAGAACAAGCCCACATCGGCGAGCTGGTTGATCTTTTGTTGTTCGTAATATCTTTTACGACCACCGTCCCTAAAGGCGGTTGCAGAAACCGAGTCGGTATTATCATTACCACTTCCGTCGGCAAAATCCATACCCAAATTAGCTTGCAATTTCAGGTCGCGTAAGAAAGGAAGCGTATACTCGAATTGCGCATTACCGATCATACGATTAACAGTAGAGCGGTTGTCGCGCAGCATCAGCAGACCTACAGGATTGCGGTTAGAAAGATCGTTGGGAAGACCGCCGGCGATCCACTCGTAGTATCCGCCCCAGTTTCTGTTACCGGAGAGAACAGGTTGCGTAGGATCGAAGGTTACGGCATTACCGATCGCTCCTTCGTTGGCAAAACGATTCTGTGTTTGTGAGGCCTTGACCGAGATGTTAACGGCCAGATTATCGTTGAGGAGCTTGGGAGAAAGATTGATAGCGGTAGAGATACGGCTAAAGTTATTGGTCTTGAGGATACCGTTTTGATTAAGGTAGCCTACAGAAGCGCGGAAGGGAATGTTACCAAGAGAACCACTGGCGCTGATGGTATTGTCAACTCCGATGGCAGCCTGATAAATTTCTTTCTGCCAATCGGTGTTAGCAGTACCGAGCATGGCCTTATACGTATTGTTGCCGGTAGCGGTCGCATCGCGGTTGATGATACCGCGAATCTCGTCGGCAGTGAGTACATCTACATAATCAGCGATCATACCCACGGAGGTAACGTTATTGAAGTTGAAGCGAAGCGCTCCTTTGCCACCCTTCTTGGTGGTTACGATGATGACCCCGTTGGAGGCACGAGAACCATAAAGCGCCGTAGCAGAGGCGTCTTTCAAAATGGTCATGGACTCAATATCGTTGGGGTTAATGGTGTTGAGCAGATTGGCTGAACCTGATATGCCATTACCATCAACGGGTACTCCGTCGATCACCAATAGTGGATCGTTGCTGGCATTGAGCGAGGCTCCTCCGCGAATACGAAGACGGCTACCGCCTCCTGCAGAACCACCACCGGTGGTCACAGAAAGACCGGCCACCTTACCTACGAGCAATTGCTCGGCAGAGTTGATGTTACCCTTTTGAAAATCTTTGGCGCCCACTGCCACCACCGATCCGGTCAGATCGGTCTTGCGACGTGTACCGTACGCCACTACTACCACGTCTTCCATAGAAGAAGAGGCCGCAGCCAGCGATACAGTTAGCGAATTACCCTGAATGGCTACCTCGCGGGTCTCAAACCCAACAGAAGAAAGTACCAGGGTGTTAACAGAGGCGGGAACAGAGAGACGGAACTGTCCGGCTGCATCAGTTTGCGTACCCAGTGTGCTGCCTTTGGCAACGACACTGACACCGCTGAGCGGGGCACCACTGGCATCAGAAACTTTTCCGGTAATCACTCTGTCTTGTGCAAAAGAAACATGCGCTGCAAGAGCTAGCACGATAAGGCTAAAGGCCCTCGAGAGTTTAGATAATGACATAAGCAATCATTAATGGTTAAGCAATTCGGGTTGACTACACAGGCAATAAAATGTTTTCAACAAACACAAACGAATGTGTAGCAAACACACAATATTACCGATAATTTATATTTCACAAAAACTTTGTTAAAGAGAAGACAACTATTTTCTACTTTGGGCTGCACAACGAAAAATGTTTAATATATAAATGATTTACAGTTACTTACATATTAAATAACCTTTAAACGACCCCGAAGACGCTTTTTCAAGGCCGGATTTAACTTATACAGCTTTCCCGGCCGGTGCGGCACATCGGACTCCATTTCGTTCAGATCGACCAACCAATCCTTTAAACTGACCTTCTTTCGAAAGTTGCGTCGATCCAGGTCCGTTCCCAAAATAGCTTCGTACACCTCTTGCAATTGCCGGAGCGAAAATTTCTCGGGCAATAAGCTAAAGATGAGGGGTCGTTCCAATACCTGCTGGCGAAGCCTGAGCAAACAACTATCCAAAATATCTTTATGGTCGAAAGCCAGCTTTCCGATTTTACTGATGGGATGCCAGTGAAGATCATTGTGATTTAGTCGCAACTGGTGATGATGCAGATCGAGTAAGGAAAAATAGGCCGTGGTCACGACCCTTCCTGAAGGGTGTCGTCCGATTCTGCCAAACGTTTGCACTTGCTCGAGGTACACGTCATTGAGTCCGGTGCGTTCGCGCAAGATGCGGTAAGAGGCCTCATCCAGATCTTCGTCGGGGCGCACCAAGTCGCCCAACAATGAATTCAACCCACTGAATTCTTCGAGATCCGATTTGATCAGCAATACTTTTAGCTGTTTGTTCTCATAGCCAAGAATGACGCAATCGACCGATACGGCTATGTTGAAATAATCGAGATGGCTGATCTTCTCGGTCTCGGCGGTCTTAAATGCTTTTAAAATTTTATCAGGCATAAGCAATCGATTCCGTTACTGAATAATCAGTTTTATAGTTCGTGTACCGCTAGGCGTAACCACCTGCGCCGCATATAGACCTGCACTCAATGAGGCCACTTTTGAACTGATGTCGAGCCGGTGTATTCCCTCGGCGAGTTGTCCGTTGTGCAACTGTACTACACGCTGGCCGGCCAGATTGTATAACTGGGCTTGCACGGCACCGGCCAATGGAAGCTGCAGTTCTAACTGGGTAGTTGTTCCGCCCGTGCGAGACACCAGATTCGGTAAGAATTTTACAGATAGCTCGGTAACGGGTGTGCCGCCGCCGCCACCACTACCACCGCCGCCGGAGCCACCGGAGCCGGTAATGTTGCGATTAACATAGACCTTGTACTCTCCGGGCTGCAATAAAATATTTTGACCGGCTGCAGTAGGGTTGTAAGTAGTTCCCGTAAAATAATCGTACCACGTTCCTCCACCCGGAAAACTCACGTTGCCCTGCGAAGCGGTGAGATCGAAGTTGCCCACTACCACAATGTTGGATGTATCGGTGGTAAGTTGCATCCATTTGAAAGCACCTCCCAGCGAGTGTACGATGCGATTGGATGTAAAATTGTTTTTATAAAGCGGATGCATTCTCAATTGATTGAGCTTGCTGTACACATTATAAAGGTTCTTGCGCTCGGTCACGTTATTGTAATCCCAGCGAATGGGCTTGTTTGACGTGCGGCAATTGGGGTTGACACTGCCGTCAGGGCAATGATTGATGGAGAAATCATATCCTAATTCTCCAAACTGCCAGATCATTTTAGGGCCCGGTATCAACTGACCGAACGCTGCGGTCAACTCCATACGCTTTAAAGCAGTATTGAGATTGCGGATATTGTACCCGCCAAATGAGCTGCCGAATTGGAGGGCCTTGTACATCAAACGCTCTTCATCGTGACTCTCCATGTAAGAGATCAGATGGGGCTGGTTCCATCCCCGGGCAGTAAAGATGCTGCCACTGAAATTGGAATTGCTGAGAAAGCCCATGGCCGCCTCTTGATAATTATAGGTGTTGTTGCCCCAGAGCATCATTCCGTAGTTGGAGAGTTCGATCTCTTCTGTATTGTCCGCAAAATGTTCCAAGATCACATAACTGCCGGGCGATTTTACTTGCATGGTATCGTAGTAGCGCTTCCAAATGGCCACACGAGTAGGGTCATAGCGACCCCAGGCCGCTACATCCGATCCGGTATTGTTCTGTGTAAATCCTTTTGAGAGATCAAAGCGATAGCCATCCACCTTATATTCTTTTAGCCAATGCTCCATGACCCGGCTGCTAAAATTGCGGGTCAGCAAACTCTCGTGGTTAAAATCATTGAATACGTTAAAGGGATGACGGGCGGTTTCGTTGAGCCAGGGATTATCGGCGGCCGGACGATTGGCCGCACTGTTCCAATAAAGAGCCGCTAGTGGATTGCTGCCCGTGGTATGATTGAGTACCATATCGAGGATCACGGCAATACCACGACGATGGCACGTATCAATGAATTCCTTGAGCGAATTCTTGGGACCGTAGTACTTATCGGGAGCAAAGTAATAAGATGGATTGTAGCCCCAACTTTCATTGCCATCGAACTCACCCACCGGCATCAGCTTGATGGCGTTGATGCCCAACCTTTGTAAATAACTGAGCGTATCACGAAGTGTTTTCCAATCGTGGGCAGCAATAAAATCGCGCAAGAGCAATTCGTAAATGATCAACCCTCTTTTATCGGGTCTTGTAAAATTGGGGACCGTCCAATTGTATCCGGGTGAATTGGTCTGTAAGATACTCACGATCCCACTGGTCTGTCCGGTAGGATAAGGTTTGAGATTAGGAAAAGTAGCAGGAGCAATGTAGGGATCGTTCCAGGGGTCCAGTACTTTCTCTGCATAAGGGTCGCCTACCCGTAGATTACCATCCACCAAATATTGAAAGGCGTATTCTGTACCAGGGTTCAGTCCGGTAATGCGCAACCACCAATAATTGCCATCGGGCGTTTTGCTCATGGCATAGTTATTTTGCTCTTGCCAATTGCTGCCGGGCAGGTCGCCAATTACCGATACGCGTTGCTTGCCGGGGGCATAGAGCACCAACACAACCGATGTATTACCCGCTTCGTAATTGATACCATCTCGCACTCCGGCCGGAAGCGGTGCCACATTAACTGAACCCCCTACAAAAAATCGCAGCGTGTCTCGCTTGGTCAGTGTACCGCTTACGGCCTCTGCAACGATCTCTTGCGCGCCGGCCGCACCAATTACAGGGCTGGCCGATACCGTACTCGCATTGGTTACCGTTTGCACGACAGTACCATTATAATAGATCCGCATAGTAGACGCGGTACTGCTTGACTGAGCAGTTACAGGAAGAGTCTGCCCCACTTGGCGGGTGATGGGCTCGGGTATAGGGATGGCCGTTGGTTGAAAGGGAGGATCGGTAAACCGCACCGACAATTCATTGGGATAAATAGGCAGGTACATGTCAGATCCGTCGGCATTGGTCTGTTTGACGTTGCCGTTGCCGCTACGGAACAATATGGCGATCTGGCGAATGGTCTCGCCGGCCGGTACTCCGTAAAATGCCCTTACATTGGTAATATCGTAGCGCCACTTGTTATTGCCCAGCGAGGTGGCTTGCAACCCGGGTACCAATTGCCCCCACGGACTCTGAGAACCGAACTTTACATAGCGCCAGTCGGTGGCACTGGTGCTAAGATTGGTAATAACGCCGGTATGAACGTATACATCAGTGGGATTGGAATAATTATTGAGCGCCCCGTTGCCCTTGGTAGCATCTACCACAATAGAGAGATTGTCGTTATCGCGAGGAAATAAGGGGTTGCAGGTAAGCAACTGGGAATGAGCAGGCAGCACAAACCAAACGAGCAAGCTGAGCAACAGCAGGTTCTTTTTCATACGGCAGAGTTGAAGATCGATACTAAAAATACAAATATGTACTAAAAACACATTAAACCTTCGTCGATTTTTTTTGTGATCGCCCGACCATCGGTCACAAACCGCAGCGCCCGACTTACCTTTACACCCCAACTGGACACATGTACGAAAAAAAAGATACCCTTTCTTGGCAGAGCGTTACACAAAAGCTGCTGCAACAGCAACGAGGCCAGGGTATTGCAGTAGCTGATCTGGAGTTGCTGCGGGGCGTGTTACGCTTTCATGAGTATCGCTACTATGTACTTAATGACCCATTACTTTCTGACTTTGAATACGACCAGCTTTTTAAATCGCTCGAGAAACTGGAGCGCCAACATCCGCTACTCGTTACGCCTGACTCGCCTACCCAACGGGTCGCAAAAGATCTGACTCGCGATTTTCCGACCGTTCAGCACTTGGTCCCGATGTTATCGCTCGATAATTCTTATAACGCAGACGACCTGATTGATTTTGACCGAAGGGTCAAAGAACTTACCGGACTGACCTCGGTAGAATATTGCGTAGAGCCCAAATTCGATGGCAGCAGTATCTCACTCATTTATAAGAACGATCTGCTTGCGAGAGCCGCCACGCGCGGAGATGGATTGCAAGGAGACGAAGTGACCAACAACGTAAAACAGATTCGCACCGTACCCCTGTCCGCACCGTTTGCCGCACTAGGCATCGAAGAGATCGAGATCAGAGGAGAGGTGCTCATCAATAAAGAAAATTTTAATCGCTTTAACGAGGGACTCTTGCAACAGGGATTGCCTCCGCTCGCCAACCCGCGCAATGCAGCAGCAGGTACCCTTCGACTAAAAGATCCGGCCGAGGCAGCCAAAAGAAAGCTCGAGGTATTTGTCTACCACATTAGCTATGTAGGATCGATTGCCAAGGCCTCGACCCCTAAAGCACTTGAGACCCATGCGGGCGCACTGGAGCTACTTTGGGAGATGGGGTTTCGTAGCCCTCATCTAGAAAAAAAAATATGCAAGGGCATTGATGCCGTTATTGAGCATTGCACACAATTCGAGCATTCGCGCGACGAATTACCCTACGAGATCGATGGCATGGTCATTAAAGTAAATGCCATCGAATGGCAAGAAAAAATGGGGATGACCTCGCATCATCCGCGCTGGGCCGTTGCGTACAAATTCAAGGCCAGACAAGCCACTACTCAATTGACAGGTGTGGAATTTCAAGTAGGAAGAACCGGCGCCGTAACCCCCGTGGCCAAACTAACACCGGTGCCCGTAGGTGGTGTGATGGTCTCGAGCATCTCCATACATAACGAAGAGTATATACAAGAAAAGGACTTGCGCATCGGAGACCAGGTGTTGATCGAAAGAGCAGGCGATGTGATTCCGCAGATCGTAAAATCGCTGACAGACCTGAGAAAAGGAAAAGAAAAGAAAATCATTTTTCCCACGCAGTGTCCGGTGTGCAACAGCCACCTGTTCAAAGAAGAAGAGGAGGCCGTTTGGCGTTGTATCAATATTGAATGCCCGGCACAGGTGGTAGAACGCATCATTCATTTCGTAAGTAAGGATGCGATGGATATTCGGGGGCTTGGCGAGGCCAATATCCGAAAGTTCTATGAGCTGCAACTACTGCGTGATATTCCGAGTATTTACACATTTAATTTCAGCGCGCTCGAAAACCAAGAGGGCTTTGGAAAAAAATCGATCGAGAATTTACAAACAGCCATCACCGCATCCAAGACGCAACCATTGCACCGACTGATCTATGCCCTGGGCATACGATTTGTTGGAGAAACTACCGCCCGCACGCTGGCTGCTGCCGTCGATCATTTGCTTGACTTCGAAAAATTCTCTGTTGAGCAACTACTGGAGTTAGAAGATGTAGGCCCTAAGGTGGCTGGCAGCATCCACGATTTTTTCAGCAATAAAGAAAATATCGAGATGATCAAGACGCTGGAGCGATTGGGTCTCTCGCTACGCAACGAGAAAAAGGGCGTCACACCATCAGGCAACCTAAGCGGAAAAACTTTTTTATTTACCGGCACCTTGCCTACACTAAAGAGATCGACGGCTGAAGAGATGGTGCGAAGCCAGGGTGGTCTTGTGTTGGGCGGCGTAAGTGCCAAACTCGATTATCTGGTTACAGGGGAAGACGCCGGCAGCAAATTGGAAAAAGCCAAAAAGATCAACACGATCCGCATAATTTCTGAGGCGGAGTTTCTGCAACTGATTGGAAATTGATTGCGCAATTGAGGCTGCTGCGAGATCGAGGTTTTGTTGCTAGCGTTTGCGATTTACCCCCTGCCTTTTGTGAAAAAGAACTTGCATCGAATCAATGCATGCTGTTAGATTATCATCATGCATACTTTTTTGCATATAAGATGGATTGGGTTGGTATTTTTTGCAATGGCGTTTTATGTTGCGACAGTACCGGCAGTGGCACAAGCCCATCATAGTTTATTTATCAGTGAGCTGATGGCAGACCCTACTCCCTCTGTGGGATTGCCATCCTATGAATGGATCGAGATACGCAACGGCTCGCGCCAGCCCATCCAGTTGCAAAACTGGAGAGTGGGTACCAGTAGCTCACTATCAGGCCCACTTCCTTTTTATTGGCTGGGCCCCGACAGCTTGTTGATATTGTGTACTACTTCGGCCTTGCCATCGTTAGCGGCGATCGGTAAAGCTCTTGCCATCACTAACTTTCCCGCGCTGGATAATGATGGTACCGTAGTTTGGCTTCGTGACCCTTCTGGACGAAGCGCTCACGCTGTTTCATACGATAAGTCTTACTATGGCAGTAGCTTAAAATCCGAGGGCGGCTGGTCGTTGGAGATGATCGATTGGCGATGGCCCTGCAGTGGTGTTTCAAATTGGAAAGCGAGTAGTCATGCGAGGGGCGGCTCTCCCGGAGCGATCAACTCCGTACAAGATCTGCAAACCGACCTCATTCTTCCTCGTGTCATTCATTCCTATGCCCTAGCCCCGGATCTGATTCGTATTATATTTTCTGCGCCAATAGACAGCAACTGGTTTGTACGACCCTCGCTTATTGGAGTAAGTAACGGCGCAGATATCATAAGCGCAAAGACACTTGATCTTTCGCATACAGTTTTGGAATGTAAACTAAACCGACCGCTGCTGACTGATTCTATATACACTATATCCTTGTCAGGCATCAAAAGTTGTCATGCTGCGGACGTGAGCCGGGCCGTCACGTTCAAAACGGGTGTGGCATCACCATGCGGACCACGAGATGTAGTGATCAATGAAATTCTTTTTGACCCACGCAGCGGAGGCAGTGATTTTGTGGAGTTATACAATAACAGTAAACGGATCATCGATCTGTCTTCATTATATATTACGAATAGACAATCGAGCGGCAGCTTGGGTTCTTTTGTTCGTCTTTGTCACGGGCCTCATAACATGTTTCCGGGCGATTACTTTGCCTTTAGCAGTGAGCCCCATTTGGTGATGCAGCAATACCTGGTGAGTTCGCCTGGTAATTTTTTACAAACAAACGGATTCCCTTCTTTACCAGATGAGGAGGGACAACTCGTTTTGCTCAATCAACAAGGTGAAGTAGTGGATGAGCTTCACTACCTGGATAGCTGGCACTCTCCACTTTTGCAAGACAAAGAAGGCGTCTCGTTGGAACGGATCGACCCAAGAGGCCTTACGCAACTACGCTCCAATTGGCATAGCGCTGCAAAAACGGCCGGCTTTGCCACTCCTGCAAAAAAAAATTCTCAGCAAAGCACTATGAATCAAAGCGGCAATACGTTTTTAACGCGCCCACAATTGTTTTCTCCAGATCTCGACGGATACGAAGATTATTGTGTGATCAGCTATGAAGTAGAGGAGCCCGGCACAATGGCCGCGGTGCAAATACTGGACCGAGCCGGCCGATCGGTTCGGGTACTGGCCGCTCGATCTCTGCTTGGAAGAAACGGACAGTGGCATTGGGACGGTCGAGATGAGCGAGGCGAACTGTTACCCACGGGAAACTACGTTGTATTGATCATGCACTACACGTTACAAGGAAAAGTGAATTATTACCGATCGGGCGTTGCTATTTGGCGATAGGTTTCAGAAAGATTTAACAATTAAATGAAAAATGTGAAGTAACTCGGTTTATCTTGCAACCATCTACTAAAATTAAATCGCATGAGAAAAAGTTATTTACGACAGTTGCTGTGCTTAAGTCTCACGACTTGCCTTCTGAATGCTGCTTTTGCGCAACAGGTTGAGAATAAATTTCCGGAACTGCGCCCCAGACAAAATATTTATGTGGAGCTGGGTGGTAACGGAATCGCTTTTAACGTCATGTACGAGACCCGCTTAAAAAAGTCGGCCGATGGAATCGGTATCAAAGCCGGTCTGGGTGGTTTTGGTGACGGCTATGAAAAAGTTTTTACGCTCCCCGTGGGTGTGAATTGGTTACTGACTAGAGACAACAAACATTTTTTTGAAGCCGGAGCCGGCGTTACCTTCTTACACTACGATGCCATTTATGATCCCTGGTGGTCAGGAGGCATTTACGACCCCTACCCTGTAGACTTGGGCGGACTCTCCGTTGACAAAAAGAATTCCGTATACGGACATCTTACATTGGGTTATCGCAGGCAACCAAAGAATGGTGGGATCATGTGGGGCGTTGCCCTTACTCCTCATTTCAATGAAAACGGATTTTGGCCTGTGTGGGTAGGCGTAAAATTCGGATACTCGTTTGCGAGAAAATAGGAAGCAGTAACTAAGAAAGTTCAATATCGAAGCTGGTCAGTTGCTTGAACTGCCGGATGCGATCGTGAATTTCTTTTTTACCGACTTCTTTAAGACGGGTAGGACCGAATTTCTCGACACAGAAACTCGCCATCGCAGATCCTACGATGATTCCTCTTTTCATATTCTCGAACGAAATATCGCCGGTCTTGGCAATGTGTCCGATAAAGCCTCCGGCAAATGTATCGCCGGCACCTGTCGGGTCAAACACATCTTCTAATGGCAATGCGGGTGCATAAAAGACTTCGTCTTGCTGAAAGAGCAAGGCCCCATGCTCACCTTTTTTGATGATCAGGTAGCGAGGACCCATGGCCAGAATGGCACGGGCTGCTTTGACCAGTGAATATTCGCCGGATAACTGACGGGCCTCTGCATCGTTTACCATCAGCATATCCACATAACGAAGCACGATCTTGAGTTCACTCATGGCAGTCTCCATCCAAAAGTTCATGGTATCCATAACGATCAGGCGAGGACGTTGCTTCAATTCTTGGATCACATTGAGCTGCATGCGAGGCTGCAGGTTACCGAGCATCAGGTATTCGGCACCCTGGTAACTGGCGGGTACTTTGGGGTCAAAATCGGCCAATACGTTCAGATCGGTTACCAGCGTATCGCGGCTGTTCATATCGGCATGGTAGCGACCGCTCCAAAAAAAGGATTTTTTATCGGGTACCACTTCGACCCCTTCGGTCTGTACGCCACGGCTGCGTAATTCGTTCATCTCTTCTTGCGGAAAATCATAGCCGACAATGGAGATCTGTTGAACGGGGCGAACAAAAT
The DNA here is from genome assembly GCA_003489485.1 of Chitinophagaceae bacterium. Taxonomy (GTDB): domain Bacteria; phylum Bacteroidota; class Bacteroidia; order Chitinophagales; family Chitinophagaceae; genus JJ008. Next base: position 12,207 of record DNMB01000016.1, read on the forward strand.
TACTGGCGGCATAGGCCACATAGGTGGCGGAGCCTCCGACTATACGGTCTGTTTTTCCAAACGGGGTTTCGATGGCATCAAAGGCCATGGTTCCAACGGTAATGAGTGACATAGGCTGCAAACCTATAATAAATCCACTATCTAAAAAAGGCATTATTTATGTACCTTTCCAATTCATCAAATTGGCAATGGCAAAGGCTACCAGAAAAAAAGCTTCAAAAAAAGGGCTGATTCTGCAAAAGGCAGCAGCCATGTTTCGGCAACGTGGATTTGCCGCCACCTCCATGCGTGACCTGGCAGAAGTAGTGGGCATCGAAGCGGCCAGCCTTTACAACCACATTAGCTCCAAAAATGAAATTCTCGAAGCGATCTGTTTTGAGATGGCCAATCATTTTAATACGCACATGGACCAGATCGAGTCCATTCGTCAACCGGCCTTATCGGCGCTCGAAGCGGTGCTACGTTTTCATATTCGGCAAATGATCGATAACTATGAGCAAGTCTATGTGAGTGATCGGGAATGGAAACATTTGCAAGAACCTTACCTCTCTAATTTTCAGACCCAGCGTCGCAACTATCGCAAACGAATCGCACAACTGATCGAAACGGGTATTCAAAAAAAGGAGATCCTGCCCATTGACAGCGCCACTGCCGTGCTGATCATGCTACATGCCATCAGCGGTATCGAAAGCTGGCATCGCAGTAAAAAAAGGATCAGTGCCCGAGAGTTAGAAGACAATATGCTGACCATTCTGGTAGGCGGGCTTCGGAAAAATCACTAAGTCATGTCGCTTCATTTTCATCCGCTTTCCATAAAAGAGGTACGGCAAGAGACCTCCGACTGTGTGTCGCTGCTTTTTGAAGTGCCGGAGACGCTTCGATCTACATACCAGTTCTTACCCGGACAAAACCTGACGTTAAAGACTACGCTCAACGGCCAAGAAGTAAGACGCAGCTACTCAATATGCAGTGCTCCGCAAGAAAATGAATTGCGTGTGGCCATTAAAAAAGTAGAGGGAGGCTTATTCTCGGGGTACGCGAACGAAAGACTAAAGACCGGTGAAACGATAGACGTAATGCCGCCCACCGGAAAGTTTAATACCCCGCTAAGTGCATCGCAATCGAAGAACTATCTGATGATCGCGGCCGGCAGTGGCATTACCCCCATCCTCTCTCTGATCAAGTCGATCTTATACACCGAGCCGCTCAGTCGCGTTACACTACTCTATGGTAATCGCAGTCGGTCAAGCATTATCTTTTTCGAAGAACTAGAGCAACTCAAAAGCAGGTACATGGAGCGATTCAACCTGATTCACGTACTGAGCCGCGAAAAGACGGATAGCCCGCTGCAGATGGGGCGCATCGACGAAGAAAAACTTACAACGCTGCAACGCTTGATCGATTTTAAAAAAATAAATGATTGCTTTATTTGTGGCCCCGAAGAGATGATCTTAAACAGCAAGGCATTTCTGGAAAAACAAGGACTGTCTTCGAAACAGGTCCACATTGAATTATTTACCAGCACCAAGGTAACGGCACAAAGAAAAAGGGCGCCTGCCGTTCTCTCTCATAAAAAAGTATGCAGCCAGGTCACCATCAAACTCGACGGCAGAGAAGTAACGATCGAGATCCCGCTGCAAGATGATATTACGATTTTGGACGCAGCCCTTGAGCAGGGAGCCGACCTTCCCTTTGCCTGCAAGGGTGGTATGTGCTGCACTTGCAAGGCGAAACTGGTGACCGGCGAGGTGATCATGGATGTTCACTGGGGCCTTGAGGAAGAGGAGGTTGAGCAAGGATACATCCTTACCTGCCAAAGCTATCCCAAGACCGAAAAGCTGATCGTAGACTTTGATAGTAAATAAGAAGGAGAACCTTTAGCCCTAACAGTTGTTAGTTTTTCAATAAATTTGCATTTGCTTATTGTATATGGAAAATCATAACCTCGAAACCCGTTTTCAAAACAAGATCGATCAGGAGATCAAGATCGAACCTCGCGACTGGATGCCTGACGCCTATCGCAAGACGAACATCAGACAGATCAGCCAGCACGCGCATAGCGAGATCGTTGGCATGCTTCCCGAAGGGAATTGGATCTCGAGGGCTCCCTCACTAAAAAGAAAAGCGATCTTGCTGGCCAAAGTACAAGACGAAGCAGGGCATGGCTTGTATCTGTATGCAGCTGCCGAGACACTGGGCCAGTCACGTGAACAAATGATCGAGGATCTGCACAGCGGACGGGCAAAGTATTCATCGATCTTCAATTACCCCACCCTTACTTGGGCCGACATGGGTGCCATAGGCTGGCTGGTAGACGGTGCAGCCATCATGAACCAGGTAATGTTGACCCGTACTTCGTACGGGCCTTATGCAAGAGCCATGGTAAGAATTTGCAAAGAGGAAAGTTTTCATCAACGACAAGGCTTTGAGGTATTGCTGGTGCTCTCTAAAGGCTCCGAGGCCCAAAAAGCCATGTGCCAAGATGCGATCAATCGTTGGTGGTGGCCCGCCCTTATGATGTTCGGTCCGCGTGATTCGGAAAGCACCAACAGCGACATGAGCATGAAGTGGAAGATCAAACGCAAGAGCAACGATGAGCTTCGCCAACAATTCGTAGATATGATTGCCGAGCAGGTAAAACTGCTCAATATGACACTGCCCGATGCGCAACTTCGATATAACGAGAATACGAAGCACTACGATTTCGGAGAGATCAACTGGGATGAGTTCTGGCAGGTCGTAAAAGGCAATGGCCCCTGCAACAAAGAGCGATTGGCCGCCCGCAAGAAAGCATGGGAAGAGGGTCGCTGGGTGCGTGAAGCCGCCACAGCCTATGCAGCCAAACAAAAGCAAAAACAAAAAGCAGCCTGATAATTCTTTGCCATGCAACTGATCAGAAAATTTTATTACGGCGATATACCCGAAGATGCAGCAGGTGCGGCCAAGGCAGTCCCTGCACAACCGGCCAGCGACTGGCCACTATGGGAAGTGTTCATCCGAAGCAAACAAGGCCTGGAACATAAGCATGTAGGCAGCTTGCATGCGGCCGATGCCGATATGGCCATCGAAAATGCAAGAGACGTGTATACACGCCGCAGTGAGGGCATCAGTATTTGGGTTGTAGAGAGTAAACATATCAAGACCTCTTCGCCCGATGCCGCTGCCGAATTGTACGAGCCCGCCCAAGACAAGATCTATCGTCATCCAACTTTCTATGATCTGCCCGACGAGATCAAACACATGTAACCGATATGACGAACGCTTCGCTTGTTGATCTCACCCTCTATCTGGCAGACAGTACCTTGGTATTGGGGCAACGTAACGGAGATTGGTGTGGACACGGTCCGGTACTGGAACAAGATATTGCGATCACCAACATTACCCTCGATCTGATCGGACAAGCGCGGAGTTTTTATCAATACGCAGCGCAGCTGATCGGCAACGGTTGCACAGAAGATCAACTGGCCTACTGGCGAAACGAAAGAGAATTTAAAAATTGTTTGCTGTGCGAAAGACCCAACGGTGATTGGGCACAAACCATACTAAGACAAACTTTTTTTAGTTTTTACCAACGAGAACTCTTTGCACAATTATTGAACGGAAACGATTCGACCCTATCGGCCATTGCCGAGAAATCGCTAAAAGAGATCAGCTATCACTGCCGGTGGAGCGGAGAGTGGGTCTGCCGATTGGGAGATGGCACCGAAGAGAGTCACCGCCGGCTAGAGGCCGCCACAGAAAATCTATGGCCCTATGTAGGAGAGCTGTTTATTGCGGCCCCATACGAGACCGCGATGCAAATTGATACCGCAGCCATTAAAAAAGGATGGAGCGATGCCATCGATACACTTTTTACGGAAGCGACCCTTTCGCCTGTTTCGCTGTCTTCGACCTTTATGCATACCGGCGGCAAGACCGGTCAACATACCGAAGCATTAGGTTATCTGCTGGCCGAGATGCAATATGTACAACGTTCTTTTCCGGGATGCGAATGGTAACAACTGACAACAACGAGTTACAGGACTGCTATGGATGGCTGGCAGCGATCCATGACCCCGAGATACCGGTGCTTTCTATTTTGGACCTGGGCATCGTGCGAAATATCGAACTACTTAGTACGCTTAACCAAGAGGGTCATATCCGTGTGACGATCACGGCCACCTATACAGGCTGCCCTGCCATGGATACCATTGCGATGCTCATTAAAATGGAGCTGCGCAACAAAGGATATAAAAAAGTAGAGGTGGAACGATCGATCTCACCGGCCTGGACCACCGATTGGATGACGCAGGAGGGAAAAGAAAAATTAAGAGCCTATGGGATCGCCCCACCCGATAAGCGGTTTAGTATTCCCGACAATGGGATCACCTGCCCACAGTGTGGTAGCAGTAACACTCGCCTGCTAAGCGAATTCGGCAGTACGGCTTGTAAATCGTTGTTACAATGCAATGATTGTGCCGAACCGTTCGATTATTTTAAATGCCATTAGCCAACGGCATTGAGTAACTTTATACCAAACAGATCAACATGTCCTCTATTCTTGTTGAGATCAAAGACCAGGTTGCGACACTAACGTTGAATCGCCCTGAAAAATTCAATGCCTTTAACCGCGAGATGGCACTACTGCTGCAACAAGAGCTGGATGCTTGTCGGCAAAATGAGATACGGGCGGTAGTAATTACCGGAAACGGAAAAGCATTTTGTGCAGGGCAAGACCTGGGCGAGGTGGTCGATCCGCAAGGACCCGGCATGGCGCGTATCTTAAAGGAGCACTATAACCCTATCGTTACGCGCATTCGAGAACTTGGTAAACCGGTCATTGCAGCCGTTAACGGCGTGGCAGCCGGCGCCGGTGCCAACCTGGCGCTTTGTGCAGACATTACCATTGCCGGCGAATCGGCAAATTTTATACAAGCCTTTTCCAAGATCGGTCTGGTACCCGATACAGGCGGATCTTTTTTTCTGCCCCGTCTGATCGGGATGCAACGGGCAGCCGCACTGATGATGACCGGCGATAAACTCAGCGCTGCGGAAGCAGCCAGCATGGGGATGATATGGAAGACAGTTCCCGATCAGGAATTACTTGCACAAGCGATGGGTCTGGCCAAACAGTTAGCAACGATGCCCACCACTGCACTGGGACTCATCAAGCAGCAGTTGAACGCCAGCTTTACAAATACAATAGAGGAGCAACTTCAACTCGAAGATCGGCTGCAACAACAAGCAGCTGCCACCGCTGATTTTCACGAAGGTGTACAAGCCTTCTTGGAAAAAAGAACCGCTCGCTTTACAGGACAATAACCCATAAATCTCTTACTATGCAATCTGCAGCCGACCAATTAGCCAACGACGTAGTGGCTCATATGATGAATGAAGATCGCTTTTCGCAATGGCTGGGCATTTCCGTACTAGAGGTGCGAGAAGGGTACAGTCGCATTGCAATGAGCATTCGCCCCGAAATGGTCAATGGATTTGGAATTGTGCATGGAGGAGTTAGTTTTTCGTTGGCCGATAGCGCATTTGCCTTTGCTTG
>DNMB01000174.1 GCA_003489485.1 Chitinophagaceae bacterium
TATCGATGGTGGTCTTGGTCATGCGAAGTGGTTGAGTGAGGTAAAAGATGAATTCTCCTTAAAACATCTTCAAGATAATCAATTTGCATTTCTTGAATTTCCAGAAGCTTCTTGTTTTGATGCACCAGCAAGTGATCGATCTTTTCGCTGAGTAATTTGATCTCCAACTCTGCTTTCAAGTTGATCTTATAGTCGTGTTCGGCCCGCTGCCGGTCTTTTTGCTCTTGCCTGTTCTGGCTCATCATGATAATGGGTGCTTGGATTGCAGCCAGACAAGACAAGATCAGGTTAAGCAAGATGAATGGAAAGGGATCAAAGGCGGGCTGATGAAGCAGCCATGCGTTAATGATCATCCAGCAGACAATAAAACTAAAGAAGCTTATAATGAAGGTCCAACTGCCGCCAAAGGCTGCTACCCGGTCAGCCAGTTTTTCGCCCGTGGTCAGCTTTCTTTCTTCCTCTTCTTGTATTGTTTCAGAAAGAATCCCATTTTGTTGAATAGCCTGCATGACCTCTTTATCGAGGGCCACCAACTCTGTTCTCTCTTCTTCGATCAGCCAATTCAGGTATCGTCTTCGGTAAAGGTTCAGTTCATCTGCCGAAATAAAGTCAGTGGATTCAAATCCCGGATAATCGGCTTTGATCAACGAAAAAATACCCGATCGAATACTGCTGCCTGCTATGGCTTCGCCCTCCGGAAGCGGCTGTTTGCTGAAATAGCTTGTTCTCATAGAAATTTGTTTCGATCGCGATGTGAATATAAATAAAAAGCGCCGGCCATCCTATGAGAAAGCCGGCGCAATCAACGATCGATGTGTATTATAATACTTCCACGCTACGCTCTACAAAAGCCGTCAGGTCAGCGCCCTTGAGCATGCCCTGTGAAAGCAGGGCCAGGTCGCAGGCTTGTTTGGCCAGTGTTTGCTGGGTCGTTTCGTCTGCAGACAAGATCTTGCCGATCAATTTGTGGTTAGCGTTGATGGCCACTTTGTAGCTATCGGGCATGGAACCATAAAAGCTCATCGGGCCACCACCCATTTTGCTCATCTCCTTCATACGACGCATCCACTCTTCCATGGTTATGGTCACTGGCAGCGATTCGGCAGACAGACTCTCGACTTCCACCTTCATGTTGGTATTGTTAAAGGCTTTCTCAAAGATCGATTTAAGCTGGTTGGTTTGCTCTTCGGTCAGGCTGTGCTTTTCGGCATCCTCTTTTTCTATCAGTTTTTGTATGATGTCTGCATCGACTCGCTTAAAAGTTGTTTTTTCGAGTTTCATTTCGAGATGCTGCATAAAGTGGTTATCGATAGGCGTGTTCATCAGCAAGACATCGTACTCCTTTTGCTGGGCCGATTGAATAAAGGTGTGTTGTTGCTCCGCATCGGCCGTGTATAGCCAAACCAGTTGTCCGTTCTTATCCGTTTGAAAGTCTTTGACCTTGGTCTTGTACTCTTCGAGCGTGTAGTGCTCTTTGTTGGTATTGGTCAGTAGCAAAAAGTCTTTGGCCTTTTCATAGAATTTCTCGTCAGAGAGGGCGCCGTATTTTACAAAGATGCCAATGTCGTTCCATTTGTTCTCGTAGGCCTTACGGTCTTTATTGAAGAGCTCCATGAGCTTTTCGGCCACTTTGCGACTAATATAATTATTGATCTTCTTGACGTTGCTGTCGCTTTGCAAGAAAGAGCGGCTTACGTTCAGCGGAATATCCGGAGAATCGATTACGCCATGCAGCAGTAGTAAGAACTCGGGTACAATATCTTTTACCTCGTCGGTAATAAATACCTGGCGGCTAAAGAGCTTGATCTTGTTCTTTTGGATCTCGTAGTCGTTCTTAAGTTTGGGAAAATAGAGTACGCCCGTCAGGTTAAAAGGATAATCTACATTCAGGTGAATCCAGAACAACGGTTCTTCGGTAAAGGGATATAGTTCGCGGTAGAAGCTAATGTAATCTTCGTCCTTTAACTCTGAAGGAGCCTTGGTCCAGATGGGTTGAGTGGTGTTGATGATGTTAGGAACATCGATCTGCTTGTATTTTTTCTTGCCTTCTTTGTCTTCGCCATCCTCCACCGATTGTGATTTGGTGCCAAATTGTATGGGGATGGGCAAAAATTTTGCATAGCGGTCCAAGATCTGCTGAATGCGGTGATCTTCGAGAAACTCTTCGGATTCTTCATTGATATACAAGATCACATCGGTACCGCGTTCACTTCTTTTGCCTTCACTGATCTCAAAGGATGTGCTGCCGTCGCAGGTCCATTTGGCCGCGGTGGCCCCCTCTTGGTAAGAGAGCGTCTGGATCTCTACTTTTTCAGCTACCATAAAGGCGGAGTAAAAGCCCAGACCAAATCGGCCGATGATCTCATTGGCATCCTTGGCCTCTTTGAACTTTTCCATAAACTCGGTCGCACCCGAAAAGGCTACCTGGTTGATGTATTTTTTGACCTCGTCTGCGGTCATGCCCAGTCCCGCATCCGAGATCGTGATGGTTTTTTTCTTCTTATTGACCTTTACCTGAATGGTCAGTTCTCCCAGCTCTTTGTTGTATTGGCCCAATGAACTCAGGCGTTTGAGTTTTTGGGTAGCGTCGATGGCGTTACTGATCAGTTCGCGCAAAAAGATCTCGTGGTCGGAATACAGGAATTTTTTGATGATGGGAAAGATGTTCTCGGTATTGATCGAAATCGTGCCTTTTTCCTTGGTCATAGGAAGGGGTTTTAGTTTTCATCTTATTAGCAAGCCTTGTTCCAGCCTGTCAAACCTTGCCAGATTGACATTTTTTGGGGGTCTTTTTGCCCTTGCCCCTGAGAATCCGTCAGCAAGCCTTATATTTGCAACCCCGAAAGGGATCGGGAGGTAGTTCAGCCCGGTAGAATACCTGGTTTGGGACCAGGGGGTCGCAGGTTCGAATCCTGTCCTCCCGACCAACCGAAAAAGCCTCTGGCGAAAGCCTGGGGCTTTTTTGTTTTGAGGCGTTGCAAGCTTGCTTGCATAAGCCGAAAAATAAAAAAAGCCCATAGCAGCCGAAGGCTGCAAGGCTTTTTCGGTTGTGGCTCCCCCCCTAAATGGATCATTGAAAATAATCCTGCAGCCGAAGGCTGCAAGGCTTTTTATCTATTTATACCTAAATCTTTAAGGTTCTTCTCTCTCGATATTTTTCTTATTTATCTCATTCTCCATTTTTTCAAATTCCTTAACCTCTTTGTAATAAGTAGAAATTGTAGAATATGAAAGTAGTAAGAAGGTGATAAGAATTGTTATTATCACAACGGTGTCAAAATCAACAAAGCCACCAACAGGCATTTCAAAAATCATGATTACGATGCCAATCAAAAAGCCGAGTAATCCACCCAGCAATAGACTAATTATTCCTTTTTTAATGATTCCAGAAATTGGAAATGTAGGTCTTGTCATAATTAAAGCTTTTAATATTATCTTAATTAAAGATATCTAATGTGTTTGACACTTCTCTATCCTCATTATTTATGCTAAAATATCTTTCAAACACCCGTATACCCACAAATGGATATGAAGTTCCAAGATAACTTAATAAATAACTGATAACAATGGATTCTGCCTCCTCCCTATTGGGTCACAAAAAATAATCCTACAGCCTAAGACTGTAAGGCTTTTCAGTTGTTACAATTTTCTTCTCTTATACACTTAAATAAAACTTTCCCGATGAAAAGAGTATTTATTACGCTGCTACTAGCCAATTATTGTCTGTGGAGCCTTGGTCAAGGAGCGGCCGCGCTCAAATTGGTCGATAAAGACGGCTGGACCTCTTACCTGCAGGGCAATATTCCCCTTGTTATTAGTGCTCCCCATGGTGGAACGCTCAACCTGAGTGAAGTACCCGATCGAAGCTGCGAAGGTGCCGTTACGGTTACCGATTCATATACCAAAGAATTAGCGATCGAGATCGCAGATTACCTCCAAAAGTCCAATGGCAAAAATCCTTATTTGGTCATCTGCAATTTGATCAGAAAGGATATCGATCAAAACCGTGATCTGCCGGAGGCTACATGTGGGGAGAGCAGTATGGAAGCGCCCTGGCTGGCTTTTCATGAGCAGATCGACGAGGCCATTAAAGAGGCGGTTGCACAGCACGGGTATTGTATTTATATAGACCTGCATGGTCACGGACATCCGGAGCAGCGGCTTGAGTTGGGGTACATGCTAAGCGACAAAGAACTCACGGAGCTTTATGAGAAAAAGAACGTGCCTGCCAAACAACATTCTCTTAGTAATTTTCTCGCACGATCAAAAGGAAGTCTACAGTTGTACGATTTGTTATTCGGGCCCAATGCCTTTGGTACGCTGATGGCCAAAGAAGGCTTTCCCTCGGTGCCGAGTGCCCAAGATCCGTATCCTCAAGAGGGGCAGAAATATTTTAACGGGGGCTATAATACTCGCCGCTACACAGGGGTCAATTACCCTCAGGTTATTGGTTGGCAGATTGAGTCCAATATGAGAGGTGTGCGTGATAAGGCAGGAAGACCGGTATTTGCGGCGGCCTTTTCTAAGGTGATCTTGCAATACATGGAACAGGTAGCTGCAATAAAAAAATGAGACCTGTCAGTAGAGCGGTAGTTTTACCAGCGATCTTAATTTTTTAATGGCCATCGAGAGTTGGTTTCGTGCCACTTGGTACTCGATCTGCATGATGTCGCATATTTCTCGGTAGCTGAGTCGTTGGTAAAAGCGAAGAAAAATAATCTCGCGTTGTTTGGGAGAAAGATGCGCCAATTGTTCCGTGAGTGCAGCCACGTTGGCCTGGTCTTGCTCTGATTGGATCAAAAAGCTCTCATGACTCATTTCGAAGGGAAGCTCATCGCTGGCACGAAGAACTTGTTGGTTGCTTTTTATGGTTCGATTCAATTTGTATCGAAGCGCTTTGATCAGATAGGCTTGAATGGAAAGTAAGGGAGCAGGCTTTCGTTGTTGCCAAATCTCAATAAAAAGATCCTGCAAACAGTCATTGACCAACTCTGTGTCGCGACACACCTTTATGCCATACTGGTACAATACGTTGTAGTAGCGCTCGAACAGAACGGCAAGTGCAGCTTTATTGCCTTGCCGGAAACTATCCCAGATAATATCGTCGCTGTGGGCTTGCAATCGGTTTGGTTGGCGGGGGTAAATTTATTGCCTAAATGATGTTACATAACCACAGATTTGTACACTTTTTACGACCAACAAGCCGTATGGAAAAAAAGTTGCTCTTTACCTCAGAAGAACTATTGCTCGACGAGCGGTTTCTTTCGTGGGTAGAAGGAGTCGGTAAAGATACTGATAATCAATGGGTTAAAACGCTCATCGCCTTCTCTCCCGAACAAGAGGACGAAGTGGCTGATGCCGTTTCGCTTTACAGAGCGCTTCACTTACAAATAGCCTCATCATCTGAAGTATCCGTTCAAAAACAACGGTTGTTCGATCGACTCGATCGGCTACAGGGCCATGGAAAACAAAGGACTTTCATCAACAGCCAAATGGCGGCTTCTTTGTTTTTCCTCGTCGTTATCTTCTTGGCGCTTTGGAACAACGCGACCACCGACCAATCGGCCATAAATACAATGACGGCTTCTGCAAACAGTAGAAGGCTATCCGATGGAACCTTGGTAACGCTAGCCTCTAACAGTACTATCACACTAAGTCCGGAATTCGAAAAAGCACCTTTGCGCGAGGTGTGGGTAAAAGGCGAAGTGGAGTTTGCCGTGCAAAAGAAAAAAGATAAAAAGCCTTTTGTCGTTCACATGGACCCTTTTGACGTAGAAGTAACGGGTACTGTTTTTCAGGCCATCAATCGTCCGGAGCGGGCTAGCGTTTTACTTAGAGAGGGTAGTGTGCAACTCATTTTCAAGGACGGTCAACGTCTGCGTATGTCTCCTGGCGATTTTTATGCGTACAATCGTCCGGCTCTTGCTCCGTCCGAACAACCCGGTCTTTTACGGGAGGGGGCTGCATTGGAACGAAAGATCGTTTTTGAAGATCTGACCATCGCAGAAGTAGCCACCCAGATAGAGAAACGCTACCCCGTTAAAATCATTATCGCCTCCTCTGAGCTGGCCGGGCGAAGGCTCACCGGTATCTTGCCAAACGACAATTTAGAAGTTTTGATCAATGCCCTGCAGATCGCTACCGAGTCAATCAGTAAGCAGCAGGGCGCAACCATCGTATTTACTCCTCAATAAATAATAAGCTGATATGAGAATCCATTACCTTTTTACCTACGTGATGTTATTGATCGGTATTGCGGCTGCGGCAACTCCGTCTCCCCAGCACCCTGGTACACAATCACAGTCTTGGGCTATGACCAAATCAACGGTCCAACAACGCAATGAACCGACAGGTAATTACATTCAAGTCGTTGAACTACTCAAGCGACTCAACAAAGAACAGGGTATTTATTTTTTGCTTGCCGACCCATCCATCGCTCGGCTGATGGTCAAGGAGCCCAACACGGGCCGACCCATTCTGCAAGTGGTAGAAGATATCGCCAGTGAGGCCGGTTTGGTGATCCGGAAAGTGGGAGACAACACTTTTGTTTTACGATTGGCCAATAAGACGGAGGGTGCGCCCGCCAATACAGGTTTATCGCAGCCAGAGGAACAATTGATCCGGTT
>DNMB01000138.1 GCA_003489485.1 Chitinophagaceae bacterium
AAATTATCGGTTTGCGTTTCCAGAAATGTTTGAAACGTTCGGATGTTATCTACGGCAGGCAGCACATCGCCTCCCAATTCGGTAGGATTGTTGATCTTGGTACAGCCGCTAGTCACCAATAAGATACCAAGCAAGGCCGGGAGCCATACATGAATTGAATTCCTGCGCAAAGAATGTAAGGATTGAATGCTCATCACTTCGACGCAAGGTCGTTATAGAGTTGTAAATAGTCTGTTAAATCTCCCTCTGCTTGAAAGGGCAATGTCTTCTTGCCTTTTACCTTGGCAAATTCATCCGATAATTTCTTATCGATCTTTTCTGCACCAAAAGTAATAGCATCGGCATAGCTGGCGGCACCTCTGAAAAGTGCGGTGTTGGTTCCCTCCTTGAAAAGTTCGAGGTCCTTGTCCTTTAAACTTGCATGAATGAGCGCCTTTTTGATAAATCCGCCACCGAGTTTCTCTTTAAAGGTGTTCGAACCGATGGTATAGATGATCTTGCTGTGGGCAAACACCGGCTCTTTTCTATAAAGCGTCTTTAAGTAAGCAGGAATGAGAGAGGTCATCCAGCCACTGCAATGGATCACGTCTGGAGGCCAACCAAACTTTTTGACCGTCTCAAGGGCTCCTTTGCAAAAAAATACGGTTCGCAGATCGTTGTCGTCAAACCATTTTTCGTTTTCATCATGAAAGACGAACTTGCGACGGAATAGCTCTTCGTTATCCAAAAAGTAAACCTGTAATCTGGCACTGGGTAAAGAAGCCACTTTGATCTGCAGGGGCATGTCGTCGTTGTCGACCGAAACGTTTATTCCGGACAAACGAACCACCTCGTGCAGACGGTGTCTTCTTTCGTTGATCACCCCAAAACGGGGCATGATACAACGAACCTCAAAGTTGTTCTCGTTAGCTTTGATGGCCAGCTTGTTAACGATCTCCGAGAACTCAGTGAGTTCAAGGTACGGAGACATTTCGTTGGCAATGAACAGGATACGCTTTTTGGGAGACATAGGGGCTGCAAAGTTAACAAATTAAGGGCATCCATACAATTTAAGCAGGGAAATGTCTAAACGCCTCATAACCATCATTCAATATCTTTTTTTTCTGGTCCTCGGCCTGTTTTTTGCCTGGCTTTCGGTAAAGAATCTCAACGATGAGAACTTGGCACAGATCAGGCAGGCCCTGGCTGGTTCTAGGCAATGGCTGATCGTACCGGTCTTTTTAATGCTCGTCTTAAGCCACTACCTAAGAGCGGTTAGATGGAGGCTGCTAATGGAGCCACTGGGTCATCGCCCTGGCATACTGAACACTTTTTTTGCCGTCATGATCGGCTACCTGATCAATCTGGGGGTACCCCGCTTGGGAGAACTGGCAAAGTGTACCCTTCTGGCCAAGTACGAAAAGATCCCAGCCGAGCAACTGATCGGCACCATCATTATCGAGCGCATTTTTGATGCCCTTACCCTACTGGTCGTATTTGCCATAACACTGGGTGTTCAGCCTGGCCTATACAGCCAGCTTATGGATACCTTTTTTCCCACCGCTGCAGCATCGACCGAGCGATCGAGTTCGCTTTTGACCCTTGTGATCATTGCTTCTGCTGCCGCTTTGTTCTTGTCGTATTGGACACTGATCAGAAAAAAAACACTACGACAGCTACAGCAAGCCATCACTGAAATAGTGCGGCGGATCTATGCAGGAGTTTCCTCTATTGTTGCGCTACGAAGCAAAGCTCTTTTCTTGCTGCTTAGCGGATGCATCTGGTCGCTTTATTTGCTGGCAGGTTACGTAGGCTTTTTTGCCTTCAGCGAAACGGCGCAATACGGAATTAAAGAAGCTCTTACTATTTTATCTGCTGGCAGCATTGGCATGATCGCATCGCCCGGCGGCATCGGTGCTTATGCCTATTTGGTAGAGCAATCTATGCAACTCTACGGGCTTACCTATAGTATTGCGATAGCCTTTGGCTGGCTACTTTGGATGGCTCAAACGGGAGTGACCATTGTAGCGGGCTTTCTCAGCTTTATCGCACTGCCATGGTTTAACAAAACGAAGTAGTGCCATACGATGCGCCGACTATAGATATAGACAGAAATCAAATAACTTTACCAATTCAATTGTTTGCAAATGAATTTTTCTACTTGGATCCCCGCTGCAGGCGCAGCCTCTTCTCTCTGCACTGGTACTAAATGGCTAGCAGGCACAGGCCCTGCCCTTCTATCCTACTCTCCCGCTGATGGAAAAAAGATCGGAGAGGTAAGCAGTGCATCTCAAAGCGAGTACGATAATGTCATTCAAAAAGCGCAGGAGGCATTTAGTAAATGGAGAATGATGCCGGCCCCCCAGCGAGGCGAGATCGTCAGACAAATGGGAGAGGCCTTTCGCCAGCACAAGGCTGCGTTGGGAGAATTGGTTTCGTACGAGATGGGTAAAAGTTTACAAGAAGGACTTGGTGAAGTGCAGGAGATGATCGATATCTGCGACTTTGCGGTAGGACTTTCCAGGCAACTATACGGATTGACCATGCATAGTGAGAGACCCGGCCACAGGATGTACGAACAATATCACCCTCTGGGTATTGTTGGTATCATTTCGGCATTCAACTTTCCGACGGCGGTTTGGAGTTGGAATGCCATGATCGCCCTCGTATGTGGAGATGTTTGTGTCTGGAAGCCGTCAGAGAAAACTCCTTTTTGTGCAATTGCCTGCCATCACATTATATCCGAAGTGTTACAAAAGAATAATGTTCCCGAAGGAGTTTGCAACCTGATCATCGGCGGTCGAGAGGTCGGAGAATGGCTAGCCGCCGATTCTCGCATTCCGCTTGTCTCCGCTACAGGGTCTACCGCCATGGGAAGAAAAGTAGCCAGTGTCGTAGGCCAGCGATTGGGCAGAACGCTGCTGGAGCTTGGTGGTAACAATGCGATCATCATCACACCCGAAGCCGATCTGGACATTGCCATAAGAGGTGCGATATTTGGTGCGGTAGGTACGGCCGGACAGCGTTGCACCACAACAAGAAGATTGATCATTCATGAATCGCTCTACGAAACGGTAAAACAAAAACTGAAAGGAGCCTATTCTCAACTCCGAATCGGAAACCCTCTTGATCAGCAAAATCATGTAGGCCCCCTTATTGACACAGATGCGGTAAGACGCTATGTGGATGCCATTGAAGCCTGCAAAAAAGAGGGCGGTTCGTTTGTGGTGGAGGGCGAGGTGCTGCAAGGTGATGCCTTTGGCAGTGGCTGTTACGTAAAGCCCTGCATTGCTGAGGCAAAACCGCACTACCGCATCGTGCAAGAAGAAACGTTTGCGCCGATATTATATCTTTTATCGTATCGTGACCTCGATGAGGCCATCGCCATCCAAAATGGCGTTCCGCAAGGCCTCTCCTCTTCTATAATGACACTGAACATGCGCGAGGCTGAACAATTTCTTTCTGCTGCAGGAAGCGATTGTGGAATCGCTAACGTAAACATCGGTACCAGCGGTGCTGAGATCGGTGGTGCGTTCGGAGGCGAAAAAGAAACCGGCGGTGGAAGAGAAAGTGGCAGTGATTCTTGGAAAGCGTACATGCGACGTCAGACCAATACGATCAATTACAGTCAATCACTCCCATTGGCACAAGGCATCAAATTTGACATTTAAAAAAACAAATCATGAATAAGCATTTCGTTCTTTTCATTGCGACCGTACTATTTTGTTTTCCCTTGCTTGCGCAGACCGCAACCAGCACCGCTAAAAAAGACGTTCCCAAAGGATGGCATCTGCAAGATCAACAAGACAGCGGTTATGCCGGCATCAGTCTCGACAAGGCATATGCTTTTTTAAAGAGTCAGAAAAGAAAAAGCCAGACCGTAGTGGTGGCCGTGATCGATTCCGGGATCGATACGTTGCACGAAGATCTGCGTTCGGTTCTATGGACCAACGCTAAGGAGATCCCTGGCAATGGAATCGATGACGATAAAAATGGATACATCGACGACATACATGGCTGGAATTTTTTGGGAGGAAAAGATGGAAGAAATGTTGAGAAGGACTCCTATGAGGCAGCCCGTGTCTATCATCGATTCAAAGGTGACTTTGAGAACATTGACCCGTTGGTGGTAAAGTTCAATAAAGAAAGTTTTTACCTGTACAACATGTGGCTTCGCTCCAAACAAGAAGTAGCCGGAGAGAAAAAAGGAAATGGCGCCGAGATGATCATGATGAAAAGGGCCTACACGAATCTGCTGAAAAGCGATAGCATCCTTAGAAAAGCACTTGGCAAAGACACCTTTGCCGGCAAGGAGCTTTCCGAATTTAAATCGGAGCAATCGGACGTTAAGAAGGCCCGTTCGGCCCTCTATAATCTCATGCTGAATAACGATGCCCTAGAGGCCACCAACATCGAATTCCTCGAAGGGTTTGGCGATTATATCCGCTCCATGGAGCAAAAGGAGGATGCTGCCGGCAAAGCACCCGAAAATTTCAGAGGAGACATCGTCAAAGACAACTACCAGGACTTTTCGGACCGCTACTATGGAAACAACGATATAATGGCTACGGCCAAATCGGCATTGCATGGTACGCACGTATCGGGCATCATTGCAGCCAGCCGTCAAAACGATAAGGGAAGTGACGGTGTTGCCGATAATGTCAAGATCATGACACTACGCGCGGTACCTGACGGTGATGAGCACGATAAAGACATTGCGCTAGCCATTCGCTATGCGGCAGACAATGGCGCACAAATAATCAATATGAGTTTTGGCAAGGGCTTCTCTCCAGAAAAAAAATGGGTCGATGAGGCCGTTGCCTATGCCGCACAAAAGGGTGTATTACTGGTGCATGCCGCAGGCAATGATGCCAAGAATCTTGATACCACCTTCAATTATCCCGCACCGCTCTCGATGGAGGGCAATCGGGCAGAAAATTGGATCACCGTGGGGGCCAGTGGCGATCCAAGTGCCGGTGGATACACCGCTTCGTTTTCGAATTACGGCAAAACCGAGGTAGACGTTTTTGCACCAGGAGTTAAGATCTACGCTCCTGTACCCGGTGGTAATACGTATCAGTTCTTACAGGGTACCAGCATGGCCTCTCCGGTTGTGGCAGGGGTAGCCGCCCTTTTGCTAGAGTACTTCCCTACTCTAAGCGCAAAACAATTAAAGATGGTCATAGAGCAATCGGCTGTGTCACTAAAAGATTCTGTGCGAAACCCAGGAACCGGAGAAAAGGTATTATTGAGCGATCTATGCAGAACCGGTGGGCTTGTCAATGCATTCGAAGCTGTTAAGCTGGCCTCGACGATCAAAGGAGAGCGAAAACTTCCAGCTCCGGTTAGTAAGCCAGCGCCCAAGCCGGCTGCCACGCCTGTAAAGAAGACAAAAGGGTTCTAGAATTATTTAAAAGCTGGCGACATTAAAAGCAAGGTAAGACCAAAAAGCAGGGCTTTACTATATTTGTCAGACAAGAAAGGTTATGGCCAAAAAATTTGAAGACCTCGACGCGAACCTAACTGGCGAGGGCTCCTCATCAGACGAGCCCCGGTCGAGCTGGTTCAAGCGTATCAAAAAGGGAATCAATACCCGGACCTCCGAAAAGATGGAGACCCCCGAAGGGCTCTGGAATAAATGCCCGGAGTGCAGTCATATTTGCACCTCTCATGACCTGAAAGACAATTTTCATATCTGCCCCAAATGCTCCTATCATTTTCGAATTAACAGCGATAGCTATTACGAGATCATTTTCGACAATAACCAATACACCGAACTGTTCGAAACGATCAGGAGTAAAGATTTCTTAGAATTTACCGACCTCAAACCCTACAAGAAACGACTGGAAGACATTTGGAGTAAGACCGATCTGAAAGATTCCATGCGCGTGGCCGTGGGGGATGTAAATGGAAAGAAACTGGTGGTAGCCTGTATGGACTTTGAATTCATTGGCGGCTCTCTTGGCAGCGTAATGGGAGAAAAATTCTCCAGAGCGGTAGACTATTGCATAGCAAATCGCATCCCTTACATGGTCATTTCAAAAAGTGGTGGTGCCCGCATGATGGAAAGTGCCTTTTCGCTGATGCAGCTGGCTAAAACAAGTGGAAAGCTCTCTCAGCTTAGTGACGCAAAGCTCCCCTATATCTCGTTGCTTACCGATCCCACCTTTGGCGGTATCTCGGCTTCTTTCGGTATGCTGGGCGATCTAAACATTGCAGAGCCCGGCGCCCTGATCGGCTTTGCCGGTCCTCGCGTGATCAAAGAGACGATCAAAAAAGATCTGCCCGAAGGATTTCAACGCTCCGAATTTATTTTAGAACACGGGTTTCTTGACTTTATCGTGCCCCGAAACGAACTCAAGCAGAAACTCTCTACGCTCATTACGATCTTCGAACGATAGGCCCTCATTTTCGGTAACACTTTTCTATGCAAGCCCTTCAAAACAGACAGGCGCTCTACGATTATTTTATAGAAACTCGCTACGAGGCGGGAATGGCATTGTTGGGCACCGAGGTTAAATCGCTTCGAGAAGGAAAGGCCAGCTTCAATGATAGCTTTTGTGTAATTCACGATGGCGAAGTCTTCATCAAGTCATTGCATATTGCCCCTTACAGTCATGGCTCACACAGCAACCACGAGCCATTACGAGACAGAAAACTACTATTGAGTAAAAAAGAGATCGGCCGAATTGCATCGGCCCTTAAAGAGAAAGGCTACACGCTGGTACCCCTAAAAATTTTCTTTTCCGAAAAAGGGCTGATAAAGATCGAGATCGGACTTGGCCGCGGTAAAAAACAATACGATAAACGCGAAAGCATTAAAAAGAGAGAGGCCGAACGAGAGATCAAAAGAACGGGCTTGTAATGCTGCGACCGACCTTTCTTACTCGAACAACTCGGGCTGCGCTCCCGGCTTAGACCTTACCCACTCCATCTCTGTTGATTTGCTATAATCGGCCAGTTTGGTACCCACCGTTTTCCAACCGGTCACTTCAGCGATTTTGCCCAACTTGAGCTTGGCCTTTCTGATCTGTGTGCCTTTGCCCTGTTGCATGGCCAATACAGGCTCGGGGTCGGTCGTAACGGCTTCCACATAGTTGTCTGCCCCTTCTTTAATAAAGAAGAACTTGGACTTTAATGTACTGGTCTCTACCTTGAAGCGCTTGAGTATGTATTGCTTCTTTTCCATATCCGCATACACGGCCGTGATCACTTTTTCGGGATCGAACTTTTCTATCTGCAGCACTTTGTCTGCATCGAACTTTTGCGTGGTCTCCTGGTCGGTGATCTCGTAGTTACCATCGCTGTATACCACCAGTATCAGATCGTCGGGTTCAAAGGAGCCCAATGGCATTCC
>DNMB01000006.1:0-4771 GCA_003489485.1 Chitinophagaceae bacterium
GTCCCAACAACGATAACTGGCGCCGTCTTGCGGCGCTACAAGCCATGATGAACAGCCTCATGGCCGGCAACACGCTCGACTCGTCTGCTTTGACCACAAAACAAAACGCTTCGACAACAGACGTTGAGTCGCTGTACGAACTTTTGCCGCTTACCGAAGAACAACAAAAACTTTCGCGCGACTCTATCAGTGCGGCCTTATTTATGGCGGGCAAGATCCTTATACAGGATATGGAAGACTGTTCGCGGGGAGTAGCGATGCTCGAACGCTTACTACGTACCGACTCAGCCTTTCGCCCCAAACAAGAACTTTATTATAACCTTTACCGCTGCTATCAAAAACAAGGCGACCTGCAAAAGGCGGACCGTATCAAAGCCTTGCTGCAAGCACAGTTTCCTGAAGACCCCATTACGCTTGCCCTCTTTCAGCAAAAGCAAGCCAGTAGCGAGCAAGCAAGAAAAGCAGATAGCGTTTACCAACAGATCTATGAGCTTTTTATAGCCGAGAAGTATGCAGCGGCGTTGCAACAAAAAAAGGTTGCCGATAGTTTGTATGGAGCCAGCTATTGGACACCGCAGCTACTCTACATTGAATCTATTTATTACATACGACAGCGACAAGATTCTACCGCCATTCGTATTCTCTATCAGATCAACAATCAGTTTTCCGCTCACCCGCTGGCACCAAAAGCGATCGCGCTCATTGAGGCCTTGAGTAATAGGGCCCGCATAGAAAATACAATACCTGCTGCTGCACAGAGCACGCAAGCACCTGCCAACAATACAGCCGTACCCAATAACGTTACGAGCACTGCTGCAACACCCGAACCTGCCGGAAATTTTGTTAAAGATGAAAAAGCGCAGCACGTTGCGTTACTGGTATTGACCCAAGTTGATCAAGCACTGATCAATGAAACAAGAAATGCTTTGCAGCGATTTAACCGCGAAAATTTTGCCGTAAATACGCTCAGCACCTCAGTTCAATCTTTTACCGACAAGATCCGAATGATTCAGGTAGCCACCTTTGCCGATGCCGAGCAAGCCCGTCTATACAAAGACAGGGCCAACCAAAGGACCCGTACCGACATTGCCCCCTGGCTGGAGACAACGCAGTACGAGTGGATGATCATCTCTGCCGACAATTGGCAACGGCTAAACCGGAACAAAGATTTAGAAGCGTATAAAACCTTCCTTAATAAAAACAGGCCCTAACTTAGCAGTATGAAACCCTCGGTCCGTGCCTTCTGGCGATTGTTTGCCGGCGGAATGATCGCCTTTTTACTGATGATCTTGCTGGCCAATCTGGGTCTGTTTGGCAAGATGCCATCGTTGCAAGAGCTCGAAAATCCATCGATACTTCAGGCCTCCGAAGTATATGCCCAAGACGGAACGCTGATGGGTAAGTACTATACCGAAAGAGGCAATCGTAGCAATGTCAAATACCGCGATCTTTCTCGCTATGCGATCGATGCGCTCATTGCTACCGAAGACGAGAGGTTTTACAGTCACAGCGGGATCGACTTCAAATCGACCCTTCGTGCCGTCGTGACCTTGGGATCGGAGGGCGGTGGCAGCACCATCACGCAACAACTCGCCAAAGCCCTGCTTGCACAAGGCAGTCGCAACAAAGCCTGGCGTGTCGTTGAGAAATTAAAAGAATGGATCATTGCCGTAAAGCTCGAACGAAACTTTACCAAAGAAGAGATCATCACGCTGTATCTGAACGTAGTTCCATTTGGCAATAACCTTTATGGCATTCGCAACGCCAGTAGAACCTTCTTTCAAAAAGAACCCGATCGCTTGCAAATAGAAGAAGCCGCTCTGCTGGTCGGCATGCTCAAAGGCAATACCCTCTATAATCCCGTTCGTAACCCCAAGGCAGCCCTTGATCGGCGAAACGTAGTGATCGGGCAAATGGAGGTCAATGGAAAGATCTCGGCCGAAGAGGCCAAGACATTAAAGGCCACCCCCATTCAGCTCAACTACCGCAAGATGGATGAGAACACGGGGTATGCACCTTATTTCAGAGAGATCCTGAAAGAAGAGATCAAAGAAGCACTCAAAGACCTGACCCGCCCCGATGGAGAGCCCTACAACATCTACAACGACGGACTAAAGATCTACACGACCATCAATGTTCAAATGCAGCAATATGCCGAAGAGGCCATGGCCCAGCATATGGCGATGCTGCAAAAAAATGTAAACAACCGTGCTGCTGTAAAAAGCGGAAAGATCTGGCAAGGCAAAGAAAGTATTTTGGAAAGGGCCATGAAAGAATCCGATCGCTGGCGCAACCTCGAAGAAGAAGGGCTCAGCGAAGAAGAGATCAGGGCCAGCTTTAACGAAAAGACATCCATGCGAATCTTTGCCTGGAATGCCAAAAGAGAAAAAGATACCATCATGACGCCGCTTGATTCCATCAAGTATCATCGGCAGATGGAACAGGCCTCGTTCATGGCCATGGACCCCGTTACCGGAGAGATCAGAGCCTGGGTGGGCGGTATCAACTTCAAGACCTTTAAATACGATCACGTAAACATTAAGACAAAACGACAAGTAGGCTCCACCATCAAACCCCTGCTCTACACGCAAGCCGTTGAAGAAAGAGGTTTTACTCCCGAGACACCATTACCGAACGAAGCGCAGTACTTTCCCGGAAGCGGATGGGTTCCGGCCAGTAAAGAATGCAAAGGCGGAGCCGGATCGATGTTATCTGCGTTGGCCTTTTCAAAGAATTGTGCGACCGCGTACATCATGAAACAAGTGGGGCCCCAGCAATTTTCCGAGTTCATGGCCAGACTCAATATTCCTACACCCATCGACCCCTATCCCTCCGTTGCCCTGGGCACTTGCGATCTTTCGCTCTACGAGATGCTTTGGGGCTATACGATCTTTGCAGGAAGAGGTTTTTCTACCAAGCCTTTTGCCATTAGCCGAATCGAGGACCGAAACGGCAACGTCATCAAACGATTCGACTTTAGTGTTAACCGAAAAGAAGTAATCAGTGAAGCAACAGCCTATACCATGGCACGCATGATGCAGGGAGCGGTCGATATCGGAACCGCGGCCGGCATGCGCAGTCGCGTTGGCGCTGCCGAGATGGGAGGCAAGACCGGTACTACCAATGAAAATGCCGATGCCTGGTTTATTGGTTTTACGCCACAGATGTTGGTAGGTTCTTGGGTAGGATTCGATGATCAGTTCATACGAAACGAAGGCGAAGGCTCTCGTATGGCCCGACCCATTTGCGAATTCTTTCTTGGCAAAGTGTTGTCCGATGCCAAAACAGGAATAGAAAGAGAGGCACGCTTTGTGGTACCCGCCGAAATGGGCCAGTACATGAATAGCGCAGACATCTTATTGAACGCAGAAGAAAATATGCCCGGCGCAGAGGGGCAAGATATGGGGGCAGGCAGCGAAGAAGATTATAACTACCAGCCCACCGAGTATATCGGCCCCGAATCGACACCGGTCACAGAAGAAGATAAAAAGCCGCAGGCACTGCCTAAGAAAGATACTTTACCCAAAAGTAATCCTGCCACGGCGCCCAAAGGCACCCCTATTGGCGCTCCCAAAGAAGAACCCGCTAAAAAGAAAGGTCTTTTCAACAGGGTACGCAACAACAATAACGATTGATGATGCACGCCCCTTATACCATAAGGGAAGCCGGTGTCAGCGACATTCAACTGATACGAGAACTCTGCGAGCAAGTATGGCCCGCAACCTATGCACCCATCCTATCGAAAGAGCAACTGTCTTACATGATGGAATGGATGTATAGCCCGGCTTCGCTTCAGCGACAAATGAACGAGGGCTGCCAGTTTCTGTTGCTCTACAGTAAGGATAAGCCCGTAGCATATGCTTCTTATCAGCAAATAAGCTCGCAGCGATATAAACTCCACAAACTTTATGTTTTGCCGACCGTGCAAGGTCTAGGTGCCGGTCGTTTTCTATTGACCCATATTCATGAGCAGATCAAACAACAAAGAGGGCAATCCATTGAATTACAAGTAAACAGACAAAACAAGGCCCGATTCTTCTATGAAACACTCGGCTACAGCATACGAGAAGAGGCCGATATTGATGTGGGTAATGGCTTTTACATGAACGATTATATAATGGCCTTACAATTGGTTTATTAATTAAATATGATATAGCTTTGCGCCCTATCAATAAAACAGTACCATGTCAACCTTAACCCAATCGATCGATTTTAGCTTACCCTACAAAGTAGCCGATATTACATTGGCAGAATGGGGTCGTAAAGAAATTCGTCTGGCCGAAGCAGAGATGCCCGGTCTGATGGCCATCCGTTCCGAATACGGAGCCTCTCAACCACTCAAAGGAGCCCGTGTGGCAGGATGTCTTCACATGACCATCCAAACAGCCGTGCTGATTGAAACACTTGTTGCACTCGGCGCCGAAGTAAAGTGGAGCTCTTGTAACATCTTCTCTACGCAAGACCATGCCGCCGCTGCCATTGCCGCTGCCGGTATTGGTGTATTTGCTTGGAAAGGACAAACCATCGAAGAGGCTGACTGGTGTATTGAACAGACACTGTTCTTTGGAAGCAAAGAAAAACCGCTTAACATGATCCTCGATGATGGAGGAGATCTTACCAATATGGTGCTTGATAAGTTTCCTGAGCTGGCCCAGCATGTAAAAGGAATCTCAGAAGAGACCACCACCGGTGTACACCGCTTGTATGAGCGCGTAGCCAAAGGAACATTGCCCATGCCTGCCATCAATGTGAACGACTCGGTTACCAAGTC
>DNMB01000006.1:5108-9347 GCA_003489485.1 Chitinophagaceae bacterium
AAAGAGTCACTGGTAGATGCCATTCGTCGTGCTACCGATGTAATGCTGGCCGGAAAGATCGCGGTTGTAGGTGGATACGGAGACGTAGGAAAAGGTTCTGCCGCTTCACTGGCCGGTGCCGGTTGCCGTGTGATCGTTACCGAGATCGACCCCATCTGTGCGCTGCAGGCCGCTATGGACGGTTTTGAAGTAAAAAAGATGATCGACGCCGTTAAAGAGGCCGACATCGTTGTAACCGCTTCGGGTTGTCGCGATCTGATTACCGGTGCGCACTTTAAATCTATGAAAGACAAAGCCATTGTTTGTAACATCGGTCACTTCGATATCGAGATCGATATTGCCTGGCTCAATACCAACTACGGACATACCAAAGACACCATCAAACCACAGGTAGACATCTATAACGTAGACGGAAAAGATATCATCATCTTGGCCGAAGGTCGTCTGGTCAATCTGGGTTGTGCTACCGGTCACCCTTCTTTTGTAATGAGTAACTCCTTTACCAACCAGACCCTGGCCCAGATCGAACTGTGGAAAAACCACAAGAATTACGATAACAAGGTTTATGTGTTACCCAAACATCTGGATGAGAAAGTAGCTTACCTGCACTTGGCCAAGATCGGTGTAGAACTCGATGAGTTGACCGCTCCTCAGTCTGAATACCTCGGTATCAGCAAAACCGGTCCCTTTAAACCCGAGCACTATCGCTATTGATCTAGATCGGCCTGACCGATATAGTAAAAAGCCCTTTCTTTCGAAGGGGCTTTTTTATTGTAACAAAGTAGGCGCTTTGTCGGTAAAGCAACGAAGAGCCTGCTGTAATTTTTCTTGCTGCTGTGCACTAAGCGTAACCGGTATGGGCTTTTCGTTACGGTCGGTAAAAACCATATGACTGATGGGCAAGGTGGCCAGCTTCTTTAATTGGTAATTGACAGTGGGCCCATTTCTAAAAATAAAATGAAAGAGCCCCTCACAGTTCATGGTGCCGCCATTGCGAAGACTGAGTTTTTGTTTACCGCCCGCAAAATAGACCATGGCGGTACAGCCGTCATCAAAACAGCGATCGGTCTTAAATGTGACCATGATATCGATCTCTTTACTGTCTGCATCGGCCACCAAAGAAGCGCCGGTCAATTCAATAAATCCGGTCGATAGACGGGTTTGTCTTGTAAAGGGATCGGTCTCTTTGATCAGATTGCAATCTTGTGCCAGCCCGGGTATTGAGCATAGCAATAACAGTGCACTAACAAAGACAGGTCTTATCATATAGAGCAAAAAAATTACAATTTGACGGCCGTGCCCGTAGCGATCACCATCAGCATGCTGCCACTGGCTCCAACGGTTTCAAAATCGAGATCAACACCAATGATGGCATTGGCCCCCATTGACTGGGCTCTTTCGCGCAGCTCGCGAAGGGCATCGTTTTTAGCTTCTTCAATTACGCCTTCGTATGTTTTGCTACGTCCGCCAACAAGATCACGTAAGCCTGCAAAAATATCCTTGAACATATTGGCACCGATGATGCACTGGGCATTAACGACCCCAAGGTATTCTTGCACGGGTCTTCCTTCTACGGAGTGAGTTGTGGTTACGATCATGGTAATGATTTTTTTAGTTGATCAAAAATATGCTTTAATGAGGGATGAGAAACAGGTCGTTGACCAGCGGCAGCTTTTTTGATATAGGCGGCCCTGGCGTCGGTATCGGGATGGCTACTGATAATTTCGGGCAGTACAAGACCCGACTCCTCCTCTTTGAGATGAGCAAAAAGATCGGTAAAACCCTTTGCATCGATCTTTCGATCGAGCAGCAATTGCAGTCCTCCAAGGTCGGCCTCTTTTTCGAGTTGGCGAGAATAGCTCAGCGTGCGGATCTGTTCGGCTTGACCGGCCGCTACCGAGACCATCGAACCCATATTTCCCAACAATAACTCAATAAAGAACTGTGAACCCAAGCTGCGGCAAATAGAACGAGTGGCATGCCTTTTTTCGACATGAATAAACTCATGACCAAGCAGCGCAGCCAACTCTTCATAATGCTTCATTTTTTTAAGCAACCCAGAATAGACCACCACTTGTCCGCCCGGCAAGGCATACGCATTGACGGTCTTATCATCGGCAAGGGCTACACGGATCTCGTAAGAAGTAGCAACATGCATTGAATCAAAGAAAGCAGTAAGCAGTGCACTACCCTTGCTGTCTTCCGATTCTTGCATAGAAGAATAAACAGCATCACCCAATACTTTCTCACTACTTTTTGGGATAATGGATGCCACCTGCTCTGCCGCCCATGGCAATAGGTAGAAATAGCCGAGCAATAAGGAACCTAGCAGAACCAAGATCAGTATCACATTGCGGCTAGGGGCGAAAAGCTTTTTCATGTTGCAATAAGGGCATAAAGATAGAAAGAGGCAACTTTTCGACCCTATTTTTGTAATACGTTAACATATGGTACAAGCCTATAATTTTCTGGCATCCTGGCAGCTTTTTCCCGAAAAGGGATCATACGAAAAGAGTCAAAGACCCAAAAGCGGAACATACCGCATTGAGGCCACCGAAACCAAGAAAGAACTAAGTATTTTTCATAATTGGGTCAGCCTCGAAAACCAGGCTTTCTCTTCTGTCTACACCCTGGTGGCCGACGGACAATTACAAACACTGAGCGAAGAGGGAGAAGCCGATCAGATCAGGGCAGAAGTCATTGACGGGATCACCTTTGAAGTTTGCTTTTATAAAAAAACAGAGCAGTTGCTTCGCATCTTGCACGAGATCATGCCCAACGGATATTTGCGGGTTACCAGACAAGGTACCAATAACGATGGCAAGGACTTTAACGATGTGGAGTTCTATCACAAACAACTTAGCGTACTACCCTATGCTGCCTCCGTATCGGGCGCCCTTATTAAACCCACCGAAGAAGGGGTCATAAAACACAAGGCCCTAGTGGCCATGGAAGAGCAAACCAATATGCAGCTCGACCAGATCCGCAAGCAAATAGAACTGTTGGCCCTGCAGGCACAAGAGATACAGCAACGAAAAGATCTTTCACTCAAGATCTACGAGGCAAAACTTTCGTTCAGCCCCAATATCGGACAACACTATTACCTCTACGAAAAAAAGGACGGACAGCATTTGCTATCACTGGTGGCCCCCAATGAATGGGGTGCATCACTACCCTTTAAACGGTTTGTAGCGGCCGTGCAATTACTGGCCGATCATACCTGGAAAGAGTGCTAGTAAAGTATCTTTGCATCCATGACCAAACTATCGGTTAATATCAACAAGTTTGCCACGCTGCGTAATGCAAGAGGAGGCAATAATCCCAATGTGGTGCAAGTGGCCATCGATGCGCAGCAAATGGGCGCGGACGGCATTACCGTGCATCCCCGCCCCGACGAAAGACATATTCGCTACGATGATGTGGTAGCGATCAAAAAGATCATGCGCACGGAACTGAACATTGAGGGAAACTGCCGCGAACAAAAATTCATTGACCTGGTACTGTCCACCCGACCCGATCAGGTCACGCTGGTGCCCGATGAGCAGGGACAACTTACCAGCGATCACGGATGGGATACGATCAAGCACCGCGATTATCTAAAAGAGACCATCTCGATCTTTACCGCGGCAGGCATTCGCGTGAGTATTTTCGTGGACCCCGTTGCCGAACTGGTAAAGGCCGCTGCCGAGACCGGAACCAACCGCATTGAGCTATATACCGAGCACTATGCCAGACAGTACAGTTTGGGCAAAGGAGCCGAAGCCATCGGACCTTATGTAGAAGCGGCCAACGTTGCCCGCGACTGCTCGCTCGGGGTCAATGCCGGACACGATCTGGACCGCCATAATCTTCAATTCTTTTGTCGCGAAATTCCCTGGCTACAAGAAGTAAGTATTGGTCATGCACTCATCTGCGATGCCCTTTATCTGGGGCTCGCCAATACCATTCAGTTGTACAAAAGACAACTGCAACCCTAGAGCAAGGCCATTATCTCGGGTAACTGGCCAGGTGTAAACCAGGTAAAAAAAGGATCTTTTTTAAACCAGGTCATTTGTCGTTTGGCGTACTGGCGAGTATTGACCTTGATCTGCGCAACCGCATCCTCAAGACTGATTTCATCTTGCAAATATTGAAATATCTCCGTATAACCAACTGTTTTTAAGGCGTTTAAACTTTTTACCTCAATTAAATTTTTAACCTCTTCGAGCAACCCCTCTTGCATCATCGCATCGACTCTGC
>DNMB01000006.1:9725-13461 GCA_003489485.1 Chitinophagaceae bacterium
GCCTCATAGGGCTGCGCCTTATCAGCTCCGCCCTGAAACGAAAGGATACTTTTTTGAGTTGCCCGCACCACCTCGAGAGCCCGCATCATACGTTGGGGATTGAGCATCTCGCCACTGGCTGCATACAGCGGATCTAGCTCGGTCAGGGTAGCTTGCAACCACTCCATCCCGTTTTGCCGGTACTGTAAGATGATCTCGGTGCGAATGGCCGGGTCAGCAGCCGGAATGGCATCGAGTCCTTGCCAGAAAGCTTTCCAATACAACCCCGTTCCTCCCACCATCACCAACTGTCCGTACCGGGCGGTCAACTCAGCTACTTTTTGGGTGGCGTATTGTTCGAAATACGCGGCACTGACCGGATCGTGAATGGAATGGTCGGCAATAAAATAATGAGGTACCTGTTGCAATTGTCGCCCTTGGGGTCTAGCCACTCCAATGGAGAGTTCTCGATAACACTGGCGACTATCAAAAGAAAGGATCGGGACCTGTAAGTGCTCGGCTACTGCAATGGCTACATCGGTCTTGCCCACGGCCGTTGGGCCGGCGATCACAATTATTCTATAGGGATGCTGATTCACTCAGGTTCTTCGTCTGTATCGGCCGATTCTTCGAAGCCAATATCTTCTCCCTCTTCATCCTTTTCTCCAAACCCTTCTTCGCCCTGAGAGAGATCGTACTTCTCTTCTATGTCCGCGAACTTTTCTCCCAACAGGGCCTTGGTGCCGTATTGGCTGGGAGCCAAACCCTCCGAACGAGTCACGACCGGATAAGCAACAGCGGGATCTTCTTCTTTGATGACCTGGATCAGCTCTACCAGAAAGCTCCAGTTCTTCTCAAAATCGTACACATAAATAAAACGCTGGTTCGGACCTTTGATCTCTGAGCCAATCACAGTTTCTTCCATCAGCAAGGGCGGGGCCTGGTATGTCTTGTCGTAGAGCGCCAAACTGATCTCACGACCACGTTGCCATTTATCGTTGCTACGAAAAAAAGTGGCTTGGTGCTTGGTGTCGAACTCATAGGCCTTCAGGATCATTTCGTGCAGCTGCTTAAAGTGCTGCGTGGGCCGGATGGCTACATCGCGATAGACCGTTTCGTCTTCTTCGAAATAAGCCCTGAACTTTAGTATTGGCATAGACCAACAAAGCTACAATAATTGAAGAGAAAGCCGAATGGCCGCACTTAGCTGCCCGCTCGGGGCTGCAAGCCCAGCTCAGCCGCCTTCTTGATCATAAAGGCATAGGCGGCCTCATAGTTATTGGGTATTTCACCATCGAGCATCGCATCTTTAATTGCGTCTTTGATCAGCCCCACCGGCTTGGAAGGCGAAAGGCCGAATACCTCCATGATCAACTCTCCGGTAATGGGCGGTTGCCAGTTACGGATATGATCTTTTTCTTCTACTTCTCGGCAACGCTGTCTGACCCAAAGAAAATTTTCGAGAAACCGCTTTACCTTCTGCTTGTTCTTTGAAGTTATATCGGCCTCGCATAAGATCATGAGCGACTCAAAGTCTTCGCCCGCATCAAAGAGCAGTCTTCGCACCGCCGAGTCGGTAATATTTTCTTTTGTCAGGCTAATTGGGCGCAGATGCAGTTCTACGAGCTTGCGAACGAATTTCATTTTCTCGTTAAGCGGTAGCTTTAGAGCAGCAAATAGTTTAGGCACCATGCGCCCTCCTACCACTTCGTGACCATGAAAGGTCCAGCCATGCCCCTCCTCAAATCGCTTGGTAGCGGGTTTGGCAATATCGTGTAAAACGGCGGCCCAGCGAAGCCAACGATCGGCACTTACAGCAGCTACATTATCCAAAACCTGCAGGGTATGATAAAAATTATCCTTGTGCCCCTGACCATCTTTGTACTCAGCACCCACCAGCGCCACTAGTTGTGGAAAGATCCGAGCCAGCAACCCACTTTTATAGAGCAGATCAAACCCCACCGAAGGAACAGCCGCATCGATGATCTTATTGAGCTCTTCGGTAATGCGCTCTTGTGAGATGATGCGAATTCGATCGGCATTGTCAACGATACCCTGCCAAGTACCCGGCTCAATGCTAAACCCAAGTTGCGTTGCAAAACGAATGGCTCGCATCATACGCAACGGATCGTCGCTGAACGTGGTATCGGGAGACAGAGGCGTTCGAATAATCCCTTTATCCAGATCGCCGATGCCACCGAAGGGATCGATCAGCGTTCCGTAGTTTTCATTGTTCAGGCTAATGGCCAGCGCATTGATGGTAAAATCGCGGCGCAACTGATCATCTTTTATGGTACCCGGCTCTACGGCAGGCTTACGCGAGGCGGGTTGGTAACTTTCTTTTCTGGCCCCTACAAACTCCAGGTCATAGGGCGCACTGTCGGGGGTCGCCGACCGAAGAAAAAAATGAGCCGTACCAAAGGTTTTGAAGTAATCTACATGGGGCGTCGGACGAAAAGTAGCCGCCACCGCACCCGCCAGTTCAAGGGCATCGCCCACACAGACAAAATCGATGTCGGTGGTAGGGCGGCCCAGTAATTTATCGCGCACAAATCCACCTACCAAATAGGTCTCCCTATTCAGCGATGCCGCCGCAGTTGCCACTTGTTGTAGCAGGGCCAGTTCTTGTTGGGTACAATTGATATCCACCAAAGGCGAAGTTACTGCATCACCCGCAAGTGGATCAGAGATAACTGAGATTCGTCTTAGGACTCAGCTGCAGCAGTGTCTCGTACATTAACCGAATAGTACTCTCAATATCATCTCTGTGCAACATCTCTACCGTTGTATGCATGTAGCGAAGCGGTATGGAGATCAGCACCGAGGGGCATCCATCGTTAGAATAAGCAAATGAATCAGTATCGGTTCCGGTACTGCGACTCAGCGCTCTCCACTGAATGGGTATCTTTTTTTGCTCAGCGATCTTTTCGACCAATCCCAATAATTTATTGTGAACGGCAGGAGCATAAGAGAGCGATGGCCCTTTACCGGTGGCGACGTCGCCCTCGATATTTTTATTGATGAGAGGTGTGGTGGTATCGTGGGTCACATCGGTTACAATAGCGATGTTGGGCTTAATGCGACGGGCGATCATTTCGGCACCGCGCAGCCCGATCTCCTCCTGTACCGCATTGACCACATAGAGTCCATAGGGAAGTTTCTTTTTATTCTGCTGCAAGAGGCGCGCTACTTCGGCTATCATAAATCCTCCGATGCGATTGTCAAATGCCCGGCCAATGTAATTGCCGTTGGCTAACTCATCGAAGCCGTCTTGGTAGGTGACCACCGCTCCTATGTGAATGCCCAGTTGCTGAACTTCTTTTTTGGAACGGGCCCCGCAATCGAGCCAAAGATTATCGGTGCGTGGGCTAGGTTCTTTTTGTTCGGGTGCACCCAAACGAGTATGAATGGCAGGCCAGCCGAAGACCGCCTTTACAGGACCTTTTTTTCCGTGGATGATAACACGCGAGGCAGGAGCCGTTTGGTGATCGACCCCTCCGTTTCTTTTTAAATAGAGCAATCCGTCGGCCGTTATGTAGTTGACGAACCAACTGATCTCGTCGGCATGCGCCTCGATCACCACTTTAAACGGATGCGTAGGATTGATGACTCCCACCGCCGTTCCGTAGGGATCCACATAGTGCGTATCGACATAGGGCTTCAGATACTCGAGCCAGAGTTTCTGCCCCCAGGTTTCAAAACCCACCGGAGAAGCATTGTTGATGTAGGTCTTGAAAAACTGAAAAGATTCGTTGGT
>DNMB01000006.1:13836-15957 GCA_003489485.1 Chitinophagaceae bacterium
CTGGTCTTTTTGATTGCCTTGGCCATGGTTGCAGAGGTTGTCTATAAAAAAATCAGGGACGTCTTAAGCGGATACGAGCAGACTCGCTGTAATTACTTCTCTTGCGGGTCTTATCGATCAGTACCAGCCCAAAGCTTGCGGTCGTATCGCGCAGCACGCCGGGCAATGTTACCAGATCGGGTTGATTATAGGTATTGTACTCAAACTCCAATTGAATATCGGCTTTGCGAAGGGCACCGGGCAGCCCCAGTCTTGTAATGGGATATCGCTGCAGCGTATCTACGCGGGTGCTGCCCGCTGCATTGAACCATTTGTAGACGATGTAAATAGAATCAAGGTCTCCTTCTTGATCGGTGTAGTTGGCCAGCAATTTAATAACGTTGCCACTTACTACCACAGCCGGTTGAATCGAATTGACCTGCACCTGGGGTTCACTGGTAAACTTATCTTTGTTGCAAGCCATCAATAAAATGGCGGCCAGAACAAAAAGACCGAATTTCTTTATCATAGGTAATATGCTCATCAGAACATTTCAAAAATACACCATTTGCAAAGACTAACCCAGATAAGAGAGCAATGGAATGTTAAGATCTTTGAACAGGCTTCGGACCGCTTCGAAGAACTGGCCCTGGAGGCCTTTTTGTACCAATACAGGCTCAACCCCGTCTACCGCGCATTTGTAGAGGCCCTGCGGGTCGATCCGCTCGGGGTCAAGACGCTCGAAAAGATCCCTTTTTTGCCCGTTAGCTTTTTTAAAACCGCACTTGTTCAAAGCACCCTCCCCGCAGCAGAGAAAGAGACCCTGCCTCGCGAGGCAGGAAAGGCCGCTGCCACCGAAGAACTCGTTTTTGAAAGCAGCGGCACCACCGGTACGATACCCAGCATTCACCGGGTGACCGACCCCGGGCTTTATGAACTGAGCTTTGAGCGAGGTTTTACCAGGCAATTTGGCCCAGCTGAAAACTGGTGCATTTTGGCGCTGCTACCCTCTTACCTGGAGCGAAAAAATTCTTCGTTGGTGTATATGGCCAGCCGGCTGATCGCGCAAACCAAACATCAAAGCAGCGGATTTTATTTACACGAACTAAACAAGCTTCGTGATACACTGATCGAGCTAGAGCAAAAAAAACAACCCACCCTGCTTTTGGGAGTCAGTTTCGCGCTGCTTGATCTGGCTGCTCAGTACCCTATGCAATTACAACATACAAGGGTCATCGAAACGGGTGGCATGAAAGGACGCGGCCCCGAACTGACCCGCGAAGAGCTACACGAAAGATTACAACAAGCATTTGGCATACCGGCAGTTTATTCTGAATATGGCATGACCGAGCTGCTATCGCAAGCCTGGTCCAAAGAAAAAGGATCGTTTGAGACACCACCTTGGATGCGCGTTGGCATACGCGAAGAGCAAGATCCACTGACAGTGCGGTTTGAGGGAACCGGCGCATTGAACATTATTGATCTGGCCAACATAGATTCTTGCTGTTTTATTGCCACAGAAGATAACGGTATCGTAAGCCCCTCCGGGCAATTTGAGGTAAGAGGAAGGATCGATCATGCAGAGCTTCGCGGCTGCAGCCTGATGACCCTTTGATTTTCTAAAAATTTGTAACTTGACCAAGTGAAAAAAAATAGCCTATCTACTGAAAAAACGGCTGCTACCAAAAAAACGTACGAAGCCCCTTGGTACAGCGCCGCAGAACTACCTGCCTTTTTACTAATTGCCCTGTACGCATTGGTCGATTTTGTACCCCCGCTCGAGGGCGCGGATGTTATGGGAGCGCAGTGGCTTTATCTTTCATTGGTACATGTAGCGTCTGGCCTCTATCTTTTTTCGATCGGTAAAAGCCGCATGCAAGAGCAACTTGGAGGACTGACCCGTTCACTGCTCTCCCTCTTGCTATTAGGCTTTACGCTAATGGCTGGCTTATCGATCTTTGGAGCTATCAACCGGATCGAATCGATGGTGGTCTATGCAAGACTGCTCACTACCGTGCTGATGTATTTTCAGATCGGGCTTCTTTTTTGCGGAAGACTGCAACTGCTTAAACCCCTGGCCCAGTTCTTTGCCCTGTTGCTACTGATTCAATCGCTAGAGGTAATCAGTCAATTTTATGAGGG
>DNMB01000143.1 GCA_003489485.1 Chitinophagaceae bacterium
CAACTCATTGGGATCACTGAAAGTAATCCAGTCTCACCCTCTAGTTTAAATTTTCTAAGTCGTCTAAGTCCTTTGACCGGCCTGCTCTTTTTTTTAAAGCAATTAGATCATTTTTATGAATTACACGAATTTGAAGACCATCATCATCAAAAAGGACTGAGCGCTGATAGATTTCATTAAAACTGAATCCTTCGATACTAATCATTAGGTCAATAGCCACGGGGGGTACTCCAAATGTAAAAACGTCCCAAGCAGGATGCTCGAGAAAATTATTTTCCGTCATGTCAAACACCGGCATCTCAAACTCCCGAAATGCAGCAACTATTCTTCCGTAATTATCAGGCGTTCTCTCAACCCATAGATCCATATCCCCGGTAGTTCTTGAATACCCATGGAGAATTACAGAGTATCCCCCAACGAGTAAATACCTTACGCCGTTTTTATTAAGGGATAAAAGAAAGTCACGAAAATCGCTATTGAAAATATTTCCCATTAGCTCCGAATGGATTTGACGGAAAACCTAGTGCGGTCCATTCTAGGGGGATTATTTATGTCGAAATTGTAGGCTACACTGTTCAGGTATCCTGCAATTTTCAATCGTTCTTGCCAGGAGAGGTTTTTATAAATGGCGGCGTGATTGGAAGCCTCTTGTTGAGTTTGCCCTTTAAAGACGGTTCTATCCAATTTAAATCGATCCATAACCAAATTTAGCTCTTTAGTGGAAATAACACAACCCTTTCAAAATTGATTCAGCGACACGCCATTTATCGTTCGAACTAAGCCCCCTCGTAGGATGTATTGAATCACTGAAAGTAATCCAGTCCTGGGCACATAAAAAGTCCTGCACAAAGTGCGGGACTTTTTTATGTTGGCAACCCCCTAGAATGAATAGCGAACGGTAAGCTGCCCTCTCCAACGTGTAGAGAGATAGTTACTGCCCCTAATATCCAAAACGTCGCCGGCCTTGGAGTTATTAATATTACGGTAGGTAAATCGGGGGGTGAGCGTATTGCCAGTAACGCGGTAGCCCTCCATGCTAATCAATGAGAAGGCATCAACACCCGGTGTAACATAGACCTTTCCCCAGTTGCGACTCAAAAAATTTGTAAAATTGAACATATCGAAGATCACCGATACTTTATGTGCGTACCTGCCTTTCCCAAGCATCAGGTCTTCTTGCAATTTGAGGTCGATTACGTTACTCCAAGGCAGTATAGCACCATTTCTATCGGCAAACTCACCTCTTTTGTTACGCAAGTGTTTATCATTAGAAATAAAGCGGTCAAGGGCATCCCACTGCTGGGCAACAGTGTAGGTTACTCCGTTAGCTACGTACGACTCGGCAAAACGACTCCAGTCTGCCAGGTCTTTGGGAACATAAATAAGGTCGGTTGTTTCACCATTGGCGCCATTTTGGTCAAAGATCATACTGCGAGAAAAGACATAAGAATACGGAGAGCCGGATTGACCATTATAGAATAAAGAGAGCGTGGTAGCCAGTCGATCTTGTGCATACGTAAACCGTTTAGAAACGAATGCACTTACTCTATGTAATTGAGCAAAATCAGAACGACTGCGGGCCACATTATTACGCCCATTCTTAGACTCAACAAAACGCCACTGGGAGTTATTTTGAGAAGATGTTCCGTCAAATAAAGTATACGAATCACCATACCCATAGTTTACGTTGATAGACCAACCTTTTGAAAACGATTTATCGATAGCGGTAGTTACATTATAAGAATATCCTTTATTATTCTTACCGTTGGTAATTACGAAGATGCCGGTCGAATAAGGATTTTGGATGCCCGCAGTAGCAGGGTCGAAATCAAGACGATTATAAACAGTAGACGTTCCGCTGATGGTTAGATAGACATCTTGGTTGAGCGCATTTTTAGTGCTGGGTGATGCGAAAACGTTATAGTAAACGATTTCATTGATGTTTTGTTGATACAGTAGGTCAGTGGTCCATTTCCAACCCTTACCAAACATCTTATCGAAGCCCAAAGAGCTTTTTAATACCTTGGGTAGTCTAAAGTTTTTGGCGATGAGATCGATCTGACCTGAGGGTGAAGCAACGGTTACACCCAGGTCGGTTGGCTTATACTGGTTGAATGCATCTTGTCTAAATGTAATATTGGGATTATTGAGGAAAACACCGCCGATATTAACTCCAGTATTATTGTAAACACCTCCGGGCCAAACAAGTGGAACACGTCCGGTAAAGGCCCCAATTCCACCTCGAATCTTAAGCCCTTTGGCAGCCTCCCAGCTAAAGCCCAAGCGGGGAGATACACTAAACTGGGGGTTAGGGCGCTGACCTGAACGAGCATCTCCAATAGTCCAATTTGCTGCCGAAGCCCAGTTACTTTGTAACATGTTATTGATGACGGGCAAGGCCATGGTATTAAAATAGGTGTCTTCGTTGGGTGTGGTCAAAAACTCAAAGTTATCGCCCCGCAGACCCAAGTTTATTTGAAATTTGTCATTAACCCTCCACTCGTCACCGATAAAGAACCCGGCACGAAGCGTATTAAACTCGGTACCGGCGGCACTTCCGTCTCCGGTAATATTATCGCGCAGCGAAAAAGAACGAGCATATTGGGCGGGCCTTCTGTCGGCCAGAAAATCGCTTACCCAATTATAGGTATAGGTGCCATAGTTATCCCGCACAAATAAATTGTACGAATTGCTAAGTTCAATGTCGATTCCAGCCTTTATTTGATGATTACCGGCCAGGTAACGTAGCTCATTAAAAATGGCCGAATTATTTTGCCTCAACTGATTTCCGGTAGAGAAATTCTCTGTTCCAAATACATAGCTCGTTCCGTTAACAGAATTAAGTGTTACACGAGGAAAATCTTTTCCCAATGGGTCGCGGTCATCAAGCACATTAGTAAAGGTAACGAGCAACTTATTTGAGAGACGATTCGAAAAACGACTGGTCAACTCAAGGGAACCCGAATGCGTGGTGCTGGGAAATAAATACCCTCCGTTAAAAAAGTTGATGCGAGTAGAAGTGCTGGGCGAGGTGAGTGAACGTTCAGAATTTGTATAGCGGTACGAAATATTGAGACGGTGACGATTGTTGATATTCCACGTAATTTTTGCAGCCAGTTTGTTGCTTTCAAGTAAATCGGGAATG
This sequence comes from Chitinophagaceae bacterium, assembly GCA_003489485.1. Lineage (GTDB taxonomy): Bacteria > Bacteroidota > Bacteroidia > Chitinophagales > Chitinophagaceae > JJ008. Next base: position 3,146 of record DNMB01000143.1, read on the forward strand.
TCAAGATATTCACCCGGATCGTATCCATAACCATTTAATTTTTGCAGAATCAGATTAACGGAATCTCTAAAAGAGCCGCCTGGTGGAGTTCTGAAGGTGGCAGGGTCAAAAGGTTGTGGTCTTTCATCACGCTGCAACTCGGCACTTAAAAAGTAGAACAGTTTATTTTTTTTGAGCGCCCCTCCAACGGTAACACCAAAGGTATTGGCTTGAAAGTCGGGAAGCTTAGTGGCGTCAAAAATAGCGCCGGTGGGTCTGCGACCGGCCATGTCCTGATTTCTCATCACCCAGTAGGCCGACCCCTTCGTCGTGTTGGTTCCACTTTTGGTAATAGCATTGATCGAACCACCTGTAAAATTCCCCAAAGAAACATCGTAGGGTGATACACCTACTTGAAAAGACTCAATGGCATCGATGCTGATAGGAGAAGATCCTGTCTGACCACCATTAGTGCCGGATTCAGATAATCCGAATACATCATTATTGACTGCTCCATCGAACATAATCTGATTATAACGATTGTTTTGACCGGCAATGGCGATACCGCCCCCAAATGTTGTTTTAGCTTGTGGGGTGAGTCGAACAAAATCGGTTAGATTACGACCTACGGTGGGTAAATTATCAAAACGCTCGGCAGCAATCGAGGTTCCCACCCCTCCGGCTGCAAAAGAACTTCCTTTCTTGCTAGAAACAACTACTTCTTTTAACTCCTGCATGGTACTTACCAAGCCAAAGTCGGACTTAGCACTTTCGCCAAGATCGAGATAAACTTCAGAGCGCGTCTCTGCCTTATATCCCACAAAAGATACTTCGATGGTGTAAGGTCCGCCGGGTTGTAAGTTCACTATAAAATAGCGCCCGGTGGAGGAAGTGGTGCTGTTAACCACTGTCCCGGTAGGAAGGTGTGTTAGCTTAACACTGGCTCCGGAAAGCACCTCGCCAGTGGCAGAACGAACCACACCTTCTATGGCACTGGTGGTAACCTGGGCGTGAGTTAGTTGTTGGCTGGCGAATAAAAAAAGACATACTAAAAGCAGATAGTAGTTTTTCATAATATTTAATTGGTTGGGAGAATTTTTATCGATGAATCTATCATTTTTTTGAAGTGGTGTTTGCTCTGGCTTGAAGCTTTCCGTTAGTATAGGAAACAAAGTCTTGCCAGCGGTAATAATGGAAAGATCGGTCTGTGCTCATGGCTACAAAAAGTCCGGCTTCGTAACCGGGTAGTGAAACAGCTGTCACTTCGGATCCATCCGACTCTGACGCCGTAACGGGCAGTGTGGCCAATAGGGTGTGTTGATACGAAACAACTGCTTTTGACTCCAATGAATAGACTTTAAATTGGTTAGCCCCCTGATCAGAAACGAGAATATAACCAGAAGAGTCCGTGAGGTAATAGAATGAAATTCCTTCGTTATCGGCGGTAAAGTCCTTACTTCCAAAAAGTGAAAGCTCCTCATTTCCCTTATCCGGATCGGCGTAGTATTGTCTAATGCCCACCTGTTCGTCGGAGTAATAGACGTGACCAAACAGGGAATCAACCGCTACCGACTCGATCTCTTTTAGGCCTGAAAATGATCCAAATTTTCTAACCAATTTTGCTTGTACAAACCCTTTTGCATCTAACGTTAATTGATACTGCCACAGATAGCTGCCGGATGGACCTGTCTTTCTGCTAACAATGGCAAATACGGCCCCATCGGTTGGTCGCTTAAAAAGGGCAATACCCATCGGATCACGCTCTGCCTCTCCCTCAAAAACCTCAATGCCCCCGTTGTCTATCATCTTCATGGCAGGCAGTTCCAAGACGCGAATCTCATGGGTGCCCCGCTCTGTCGCTACGGCAATATCCAGGATACGATTACCCAAATTTACACCTTGGAGTATGTCGATATTGTTGATACGCTTAAGACCCAAGATGGATTTTTTTCGATTGATCTTTCCGGATAGGTCATAGACATAAATGCCTCCATTTCGGTTATCCTTGTCGGTTCCCAATACCCAACTGTTGGCAGGATCGGAGTAATTGATCCAGATGGCCGGGTCGTCACTGTCACCAAATACTTTTTCGGTTATCACGGCAGGCTGTATTCGCTCTTGCCCGTGAGGGTCCTCCGAGAAAGCGGTGAGACAAGTAAACAAAGTAACGACGAGAAAAACCGCTATTATAATCTTACCGATGGTCATCTGTTTCATCGCCCGAATAGCTTTCTACTACTTAGTTAAATCTAGTTTTAGCCCTGTATTGTAACGAGGCCCATAATACTCCAATTGGGCAGTTCTGGCTTCAATGCCTTGGTAATAGCGTAATGGTTGATTGGTAAGATTATTGGCTTCTGCAAAAAATCGCAATTTTTTTGTGAATGCGTAAGAAGCATTGGCATCTAAAAAGAATTGCTTGTCATAAAAACGATCGAAATAACTGTCTTCGTTGTAGCCACCATCTTCGCTATCATCTACATACGACCCAGTATAATTGGCAGAGATACGAACGACCACTTTTTTACTTTCGTAAGAAAGAGAGAAGTTGAACATGTGGGGAGCCGTGCCGGGCAATGCCACATTCTCGCGAATTTTGTTACCAGCCAGGTCAAATATTCCTTCAGAGCGAGAGTTGGTAAAAGTATAGTTTGCATAGACTCCAAACCCTTTCCAAAATCCTGGTAAAAAGTCGAGCTGCCGCTGAAAGGCTACTTCAAAGCCTTGTACATTAACTGGACTTCCATTTCTCCGCTGTGTGAACTGCCAATTTTCACCGGCAGCAATAGGGTTAAGAACTCCCGGAAAAGCTGTAGCGAACTTGGCTTGTGTAAATAGATCATCACGGTAAGTATAGAAGAAGTTGCTGAGGCGCTTATAAAATAGACCTCCTGAGATTAACCCTACATTCTTAAAATAGCGCTCTGCCATCAGATCTAGATTTTGAGAGCGGATAGGAGCCAACTGGGGATTACCACTACTTAGCTGCAGATCAGCTCGAAGCACATTAAAGTAGGGAACCAGGTCATAATACTTAGGTCGTGCTAGCGCCTTTGTGTAGGCGAGTCGAACAATAAAATTGTCCTTGGGTTCATATCGGAAGTTGATGCTGGGTAACCAATCTATGTAGTTATTGGTGAAATTTGCCTGCCCCTTTAAGGTGGTCTCATTTTCTACAATATTCCCTGTATAATCGAGGTGGGTCGATTCAAGCCTGACGCCCGCCACCATCGAAAGTTTATCTGTCAAATCTTGGTTTAGCTGTACATATCCTGCCGTGATCAATTCACGAGCGCTATAGTTGGCGGCCAAAAACTCGGCCGGCACACTCCTTTCACGATACAGTGCTGTGTCTTTAAGGTTAAGGCCTCCGAGATAAGTGGCCGAAGCAAACTGTCCAATAAAATATTGATTACCCGCGTAGTAATTAGCAACTGATTGATCAATAAGTCCTCCACCTACAGCAGCCAGACTGGTGATAGATGTTCGAGGGGTGTAGGCAAAAAAGCTATTATCGCGCTCTTTGATCTTAGAACGAAGGCGGGCGCCAAAGCGAAGGGAACCTTTTTGATTTTTGATAAGATCGACCGGGAGTTTAAAATTTATTTTTGCGTTGATGTCTTCTTCGTATTGGTCTTGAAATTCCTCAGACAACTCCGTAAATCGGGTTAAGTCAGTCAATAACCTCGTAGCAGATAATAATGGAAGATTTGGATTAGTAATATCTTGTGTAACAGTAATGGAGCGTCTTCCCATAGCAAAGTAACGCTCATTGGGGCGCATCTCAGAGGCTCGAGCATATTGCGTACTCCAATCCATCTTTACTTTACCAAAGACATGATCACCGCGAAGTGCCAAGGTCCTTACACGCTGGTCTTCTAGGCGAGCACCCTCGCTACGGTCGTTGTTAATTCCCCCCTTTGTTTGTTTGATGACTTCCCCGTTTACATACCCAGTAATATTTCCAGCAGCATCATATCGCAGATCAGCAAGGGTTCCTCTCGCACGATGACGGTAACGATAGCGATTCTCTAAATCATCCCTCCAATTATAGGTCGCAGTTAAATAAAGCGTATGTCCGGGATTGATCTTGTAGTCAAGGGTAGTGGAAACAGAGCGACGAACCCTTTTCACATCATATTTACGAATATCATGAAGACTTACAAACGGCTTTCCATTAGCGTCTTTGTTCCAAAGGGCTTCTACGTTATCGGAACCATACTTGTTAGAATTGAATGAACCACTGACCACATACCCCAATTTATTCTTGGCCACTCTATTTCCAACTACAAAGTTGGCCGTGCCAATAAATCCTTCTCTAATTACATTATAGCCACCTGCGAGAGTTGTAGAGATGCGAAGACCGTTTGAGGGAGCCCTACTGACCAGGTTCACAGAACCTCCGATGGCATCGGCATCCATCTCGGGGGTAAGTGTTTTATTGACCTCCACGGTTTGCACCATGTCAGAGGGAATCAGATCCATTTGTACTCTGCGATTATCCCCCTCGGCAGAGGGAATACGCTCTCCATTGAGGTTAACCGAATTTAATTCAGGTCCCATACCTCGAATAATGATGTTTCTGGCCTCTCCTTGGTCATTTTGCATGGCAATTCCAGGCACACGCTTGATGGCATCGCCAATGTTGGCATCCGGAAAACGACCGATCTGATCGGCAGAAATCACATTTGTAATATTGCTGTTATTACGCTGTTGGTTGAGGGCTCTGGACTGCCCTTTTAGTCGGTCTCCCAAAATGAGCACCTCTTTCTCGGTACGAATACCTGACTGCAGCACCTGCAGTACTTCGTTGATTCCAGACTTGACCTCAATCAACTGGGTGGCAGTTCCGTAACCAATATAGCTGACCGTAAGGGTGTACTTACCAGGTTGAATATTGATAAATATGTGCTCTCCCAGTTGGTCAGTGCTTGCGCTGAACTTACCGGGCGAAACGAGAACGGTTGCACCGGGAAGATTCAGATTATCTTCGTCCTTTACTTTGATTTTTAATAGTTGCGTAGGCTGTTGTGCCAGCGCAGATTGCAAAAAAAGCAACGCTACAAAAAAGTAGTTAAGCAGCTTCATGGAGTTAAGTTTCCGCGAAAGTATCAGCAAGGAATTACCAAAATGTTACCATACTGTAAAGATTTGGTTACCCTAACTCAATCGCCGAAAATGAACCAGCCTTCGAAAGCATGAAGCCCCGCTAACAGATATCGACGTTCGGATCTTATTCCTCCAATAGAACGAATTACAATAAGCTCTTGGTTTTTAATTAACAGCGGATTGTTGACAAATACTTTTACCGGACGAACATGACTAATAGAGGGAACCATAAAAGAGGTCAGCCAGTAATCACCATTGTACTCTTTGATTCTGGGAATATCAAGTTCGTCATAGTAATGAACCTGAAAGGTGGTACTGAAACTAATGGAGACGGCATACTCCACTTTTACGAGCGGGGTTTTTTTTGGCCGGTTGTCGAATAGCATGTGCCAGCGCATAAAAGAGTTTGGACAGTACAGGTAGGCTAATTAAAGAATAAAGCTAGTACTGAATTTTATCCAGTGAGTTAAGCCCAGATCTTTTTTAAAAAATTCATAATTCCTTAATCGTAATTCTACTTGTTCAGTACGAAGCGTAAAATGGAGCGTGAAACACTACCAGGAACCTCTTCCATGGGTACATGGCCAACATTGGGGTAGATCTCAAGTAGACTTCCCCGAATGTCCTGATTGAATTGTCGGGCGTTTTGAACGCTGATTAGGTTATCCTTTTCACCCCAAAGAATGAGTGTGGATGTTTTGATTTGATCAATTTGGCCTTTGCTTTTTGAAGTTTTAAAAGACCCTTTAAAAATTTGAAGGGCAACGGCTCGGTTACCCTCTCTAATTGCCATATCATGAAAGCGCTCTACTTGCGCATCGGTTACTCGATCTTGATTAAAATAAACAGCTTCTAAACTCTTCCGAACCAGTGCCTTTGGTGTGGCATATAATAACAAGTTATTGATGACCGGTGTAGAAGCGATTTTAAAACCAAGCGAGCCACTTTCTCCCTTCGACGGGTAGCCTGCTGCATCAATAAGAATAAGGCTAGATATGGCTGCAGGATTGTGTAGGGAATAATGCCAAGCAATAGCACCTCCCAACGAATTTCCTACAAGTGTAAAACGCTTTATCTGTAACCGCCTAGAAAATGAATCTATGAACTTATTGTAGTAATCGAAATTATAGGTGTTTTCAGGAGACGGCCCTGTCAGTCCAAACCCGGGCAGGTCCAGGCTAATTACTCTTTTTTGGGTAGCCAACTGCAATACGACACTATCCCAAGTATGAAGAGAGGAGGACATGCCATGTAATAACAAAAGAGGAACTGAATCAGACTTTAATCCCTCATCACGAAAATGCACCTCCATTCCTAGTAGCGGCATAAACTGGGATGTGGGGCTGGCATAGAGGGGAATCAGTTCCTGTAACGGTCGATCTCGCTCACAGACTAGTAGCACTAAAAAAATCAAAAAAGCAATAATTCCAAAAAGAATTTTTACAAGAGGTTTCATTAGTCGCTAAAATAAGATTTTAATTTCTTTTGCTAGTCGGTCCAACGGCCTCCCATTGCCATCCAGCGCTCAATTATCTGGCGATCAGACAAAGGGATTAAACCTGTGGAAGGCATCGGCGTGGGTAATCCTAATAAAGCTCGTTGATAGATGCGATCTTTAATACGCACAACGGTGCAGGAGTCTGTTAGGTCAATTCCTGCATGTGGATTATTTCCGCTATGACAGGTACCGCAGAAGCGCTGTAATACAGGCAAGACAGCTAAGAAGTGTGGTCCGGGAATTTTTGGTTCGACTGTTATTTGGGTGTCTTTTTTACAACCCTCACTAAGGTAGAGTATGACCGGATATTTTCCTGCACGAAGCCCTTGAATACTGCTATCGCCCCACCGATTTAAGGAAGGCATATGGATCTTACCTTTAAAATTTTTCAAAACAATTTTTCCATTAGCACAGCCAGAATCGGTAAAGATGCCTGCCCAGGTGTAGTTATGGTCGCAAGGTAGCGAATGCTTATTCTTTTTACAAGCTATAAATAAAAAGGGCACAAGGATCGCAACGAGTACAGATGTAAAACGAGAAAACATTATTGCTTATCTGATAGGCTACTCAAAAAGGCAATAAGCGCATCTTTATCACCTGCGCTTAACGCCAGTGTGTCGAAGGGAAGCGACTGGTGAGATAGCGGTATACCAATACCTGCACCGCCTCCTCGTTGATAAAAAAGAAGTACCTCTGCGAGAGACTTGTATACACCGTTATGCATATACGGAGCTGTAAACGAGATATTTCTGACCGTGGGTGTTTTGAACGCATACAAAAGCTCATCCATTTTATTGATTTCGTATCGCCCTCTATCGGAGTCGATCTGGGCATTCTTCCAACTGGCGGTAGCTGGAACCCCAATTATCTCAGACTCAGCTTTAGTATACCAAGGCGGTAGCGTTCCATTAAAGACAGGAAAAAAATGACAGGTTCCGCACTTGGCCTTCCCCATAAATAAGTTAAATCCTCGAATGGCTTCTTTCGGGTAATACGTTGTCGCACCCCTAAGATATTGATCAAAAAGAGAGGAAAAGGGGCTTAAGTTCCTAACATAACTAGCCAATGCGTTGCGCACTTCGTATGAGCCAATCGTCTCAGATTTTGGAAAGGCTTTTTTGAAGTCAGAGTGATAAGAGGCATCTTCCTTTAGCATATTTGCAACAGCAATCGCAGACAAATCAAATTCATTTTTATTATCCATTACCTCATTAATCTGATCCTCAAGAGTCACAGATCGCAGATCGTAGAACTGTGCAGCTTGAAGTGAGGCATAAAATAGCGATGGGGTGTTTCGTGGCAAGGAGCCGCCATGTAAAAAATTTGTAGCTTTTTGCTTTCCGTCGGTAAAATAAAGCCTAGGCTGGTGGCAATTGGCGCAACTAATTTTTTTTGATTTTGAAAGGCGAGTCTCATAAAATAAACGCTTTCCCAGGCTATCCTTGTAAGGATTCTTCTCACCATTAGCATAATTGACAAAAAAAGCGGAGTTGAACTGACCATTGGCCCACTCGACCAATCCTCCTTGAAAGGGCTTGGTAAAACGAAGATCATCCGCAGAAGACTGATAAAGAGAGGCCAGTTGACTACTGACAGGAAAGAGATAGTTTTTTAAAAATACTAGCCGATCAAATTGGTCAAAATCAGTATACTTTTCAAGATAGTGTTGTGCGGTCTTTATTTTCAGACTTATGCTTTGAATCTCAGTCGTTTTTTCATAAAAGTATTCCGAAAAAAGTCGAATACCCTCCAGAGCATACTTTGCCTCAGAAATTGAATTAAAGGCTAGTGGAGAATCAAATCCCGTAAGTCCAAAAGCGACTATGCGAATTAGTTCATGCTGTAAAAGCTCTTGTGCATGTCTGTTCAAAAGCGGCTGTATCGGGAGGTTGTACCGTACAAAGCGCAGGTCGGTAAGCAAGAGTTGTATTTCGTTATGAATAAAATCTTTCTTAATCTCTGCTTGGCTATCAAATAATGCTTGCTCAATTACTTGAAACCCATGGGGTGGCCACACCTGTCCGTCTTCCACTTTGATGTCCGGCAGCGCCGGACCATTGATTCGCTTTGTAAGTCCTTGAAAATAGTATTCAGTCAATAACTCTATTCTCTTATAGCTGTGACGAGCATCAAAAAATTTTTGCTGAGCAATTGGCAGAGGCTCATTCTTTAGGATGCTGCTATCCAGTAAATTAAGCAATTGCTCCAACTGGGCCATCTCATTTTCTGCCCACGAAAAGACACTAACACCACCGTGTTGCTTTTTAATTTGTGTACAATAGACTAAAAGGCTTAATGAAGAAACTAAAATAAAACTGAATCTTCTCATTGATAAGGTGGGTTATACTGAAAATCCCTCTCTCGCAATGGGAGAGAGGGATCCAAGTAAATATTGTATAAATTAGCGGGGTACTCCTTTTAAGATAAGCGTTTGACCGCCAGATTTGTATGACTGCACAGAGGTTGCTTTGCTGGGGTTGAGATAACGGTCTCCCTCAATCCAGCTGTGAGCATGTATATTTATTAGGAAAACATCAGGTTCACCGATCGTTTCAGATATATCAATCATGGCCCCATGCTCCCACAACCCAAAGCGTTGGTCATTCGTTGGATTGAATTTCGTACCACCGACCGTCTTATTCTTCATATCAAGCATTCTCTTCTTGGTCCCCGTAGCAATGTTCCACTGCCAGATCAAAGAATTGTGAGTAGCACCGGGAAAAAATGAATCTCCATCTTCTTGGATGTAAACAAAATTATTGGTCACACAGAGATTGTCGGGATTAATTAATCCTACACCAGGCTCGAGGTCTCCATCTTCGACCACCTCTAGAGAGCCGCTAAGTGGTGATGAAGCGCTGAGCTTTAAGCGGTACATGCGTCCCCAATACGTCTTATCAGGTGCACCTGACATACCGGTTGCTACAAAATAAATCTCGCGGTTATTGGCAGCACTTCCTTTTCTGTAGTCAAGATCTTCTACCCTTGCAAACTGGATCGATTTGAGTGTTGCATTCAAGTTTTCAATTTCTGTACCTGTTAAATTTTTGGCATTAGGCACCTCAACGAATTCAATCGGGTAGGTATTACCTTTTGTGATGTTCTTCTCTATCTGGTCTAAATTAGTTCTTCTTAGTACATAGAATTTACCATTATCTAAATCACCTGGAGTATCTGCTATGTAGAGATAAACTTGTCCGTTACCTGCATCCTCTCCCAAAATAATTACGGTTTTACCAGGGTAGGCCTCTTTAGTTAAAGGGACAGAATTTTCTCCGCTAAACTTACCGAGAGCTGGTTTTACACGGGTTTGACTAGAGGGATTTGCAGCACCAATGGGGTCAATGGCGTGTGTCATGGCATTGACGTTACTTTCACCCGTGCTTAAAAATACAGGCTGAGGGAATCCATGCTCAGCTGGCGTAGCCAGTGTTCCCGAGCAAAGCCTGAACATACCTCCATCGGTATTTACAATGTACTCGCCCTTTGTTGGATTGAGCTTTTTATCAAGATATACCCTAGAAATAGCCCAGGTATTCTCATGATTGGTGACCATGATATAACCAGTCCCGTCAGGGTTTTTCAGAAATCCTTGGCCGTCAGGAGCACCGCCATAAATAAAGTTAGGTGAACCTTGGATGGTATCGCTGCTGCTGATAAGGGTAAAAGCTTTCAGCGTTGAGGTAAATTCGGGCTCAACAGTAACAAATGACTCGGCATTGGAGCGATTACGAAACTCGGGCTTGTCCAGCGTAGAAATTTTTTCACGCTTGCAACTCACCATTACAATCAAAAAAGCTAGAGGAAGTGTCAAAAGGGTTTTCATAAAGTGAATATTTATGACACAAATATTCACTATGCATTGTTACTTGTAAAATTTCTATGGTTAAGAAATTATTTAAAAGAAATTAATAAATTGTTACTGAGACAAGCTTTGAAGTGAAATATTATCCTACTAGAAATTTGATGAAGGGATAACGCCTTATTAAAGCTGATGGTAGATGCCGATCATCTCAATCGCCGTTTCTGCAAACTCTTTCCCTTTATTCATACGATCTGAAAGCGCCCTGTCTAATGCTTGCTCTTCGTTTTGTGTGGTGAGAATACCAAAAATGATGGGAATGTCCGATTGAGTGCTAAGGATGGTTAACCCTTGCGTGACAAAGCTGCAAACATAGTCGTAGTGGTCCGTATCACCCTTTATAACAGCGCCAATTACAATGATGGCCTTATAAACAGGACTAGACAATAACCTTTTAGAAGTCCCGACCGTTTCGATGGCTCCGGGCACTTCGAATACTTTATAATCGACACCATTACTTTCAAGAGTTTGCTTGCAACTGGCAAGCAGTGCATCCGTGATTGGCTGGTTAAAATTAGATTTGACGATAGCGATCATAGCTTTTCGGTTAGTTGATGCCGACCAATCGTTCTCTTATCACTAAGATATTGCTGGTTGTGCGGATTGATGGAAGCGGGAATAGTTTTCTGATCGAAAGAAAATCCAGCTTGCTTGAGGGCGGCAATTTTTAGCGGATTATTGGTCAATAAAGTAAATTGATCGAGCTGTAGATAGTGTAGTATACCTATAGCCTCGGCATAGTCTCTACCATCAGCAGGAAAGCCTAACTTTTCATTGGCTTGGTAGGTATTTAATCCCTTTTCTTGCCAGTGATACGCTGCGATCTTGTTGCCAAGACCAATCCCACGTCCCTCATGGCCTTTAACGTAGATGAGATACCCATGTCCTGTCTCTGCCATTTGCTGAAGAGCAAATTGTAGCTGCTCCCCACAGTCACAGCGTAGGCTGCCAAAAATATCTCCCGTATGACATTCACTATGAATACGAACAAGAGGGGTAGCATTCGGATTATCAGAAATGCTGATCAGGGAATGCTCTATGCCCGTAGACTCCGTACGAAATACCCGAATGGTAAACTTGCCGTGTAAGGTGGGCAGCCCCGCTGTTGAGATCAATTTGCACGCTGGACCATTTTTAGCGTTATGTCTGGCCAGTTGCTCAATCGAGATCATCTTTAGTTGATGCTTCTTGGCAAACTTCCGTAGCCCCTCCCTTCGTAGCATTGTACCATCTACATCGAGTATCTCACAAATAATGGCAGCTTCGGGCTGTTGGGTAAGGCGGCATAATTCGACAGCTGCCTCCGTATGTCCCTTTCGAACGCTAAGACCGCCAGCCACTGCTTGTAAGGGAAAAAGATGGCCTGGCACACTAAAGTCGGCTGCCGTGCTTTTGGCATCTGCCAGCAGTCGGGCTGTTAGCGAACGGTCTGCCGCAGAGATACCCGTTGTAACACCATGCGCCTGAATGGCGTCAACCGAATTTAGAAAAGCGGTGGCTAGCGGATCTTGTTGATTAGAGGCTACCCTGGTAAACCGTAGCCGATCAATAATGGAAGAGCCTAGTGCGACGCAAACAAGCCCACGACCTTCTGATATACAAAAATTGATTTTTTCAGGTGTAGAGTGAGCGGCAGCAAAAACAATATCGCCTTCATTTTCACGTTGCTCATCATCGACGACCACTATAGGATGGCCGGCCGCAAAGGCGGCTAGAGCTTCTTCTAGCGGATCAAAAAGTTCATAACTCATTTCTGAAGCAATTTCTCGGTGTATTTTGCCAAAATATCAAATTCTATGTTCACCCTATCTCCCGGCTGTAGGTTCTTTAAATTGGTTTTCTCTAACGTAACGGGGATAATGCAAAGCTCAAGTGTAGTTGACTGAATTAGATTGACCGTAAGACTCACTCCATTAATAGTAACGGAACCCTTATAAACAAGGTAGCGGCAAAAATGTTCGGGTACCGAAATGGTCAAAAACCAGCTGGTCTCTGTTTGATCGACCTTTGACACTGTTGCCGTGCAATCCACATGCCCCAAAACGTAGTGTCCGCCTATGGGATCTTGCGGACAAAGTGGGAGCTCAATGTTGACAGATGTGCCGGGCTGGTATTGTGCGATTATGGTTTTATTGATGCTCTCGGTAGAGACATAAAAATCTAGCATATCGTTTTCAGCACCACAGACGGTCAAGCAAGCCCCATCAATGGCAACACTATCCCCATGCTTACATTTTTTATAAATTTCAGGGGCCTGTATCGTCAACTTTATCCCTTGTTCCTCTGGGATAATGCGTTGCACCCTTGCTGCACTAACAATACCGGTAAACATGAATGAATTGGTTATTTTTGTGGCGCAAAGTTATGGAGAACACCCCCATTTCCATGTTAATAAACCAAGCCGTAGCCATTGCTGAAAGCGTCGACTACCAAAATGTTAAACCAAATCCCAGAGTCGGAGCACTTATTGTAGACGAAAGAGGAAAAACCATAGCCTTAGGAGCGCACCAAAAATGGGGAGGGCCTCATGCGGAGGTGGTGGCTATCCAAGAAGCACTACGGGCAGGAGTCAATTTGTCTAAATGCACCCTGTATGTTACCCTTGAACCCTGCTCACACACCGGCAAGACGCCCCCCTGCACCGATCTTATCATCAGCCAGGGCATTCCCCGCGTTGTATATGCCTCCAAGGATCCAAATCCTAAAGTGAAAGGAGCTGAACTACTCATGGCAAACGGAGTGGACGTTATTTACTCGCCCAGTGAGAAAGCGCTCGAACTCAATAAAGAGTTTTTTATACAGCAACTTTTCAATAAACCCTACTGCATTCTCAAGATGGCGCAGACTGCCGATGGGTATGTTACAGAAGCAGAAGGGGTTCAAACTTCTATAAGCAATTCGTTTAGTAGGGCACATGTTCACAAAGAACTTCGGAGCAACTGTGATGCCATTCTTTCCACTGCGAAAACGGTGATAACCGATAATGCAAGGCTTAATATTCGCACCGGCGACAATCACAGCGAATTAACTGCGATAGTTATAGATCACGACTTAGACCTATTGGGCAGGCCTGATCTCGCTCTACGCTACAAGAGAACCGACTCTAAGTTATTTTTGGTAACCGATCTCACTTACAGCGGCCCCCTATATGCAGAGAGTATTGATATCATCACGACTCCTTTTTTAAACAGAAGAGTCGACCTTCATTTGCTATTACAACGGCTCTATAAAGACTATGACATCTATCGACTGCTTATAGAATCCGGACCGTTATTTGCTAAAAGTCTTTTGGCGCAAAATTTAGTAGATGAGTATCACCTTTACACAGCCAGTCATTCAATTTCGTCTAATAAAGGCCTGCTCGGCATAGAAAGATCTCTATTGAAAAATTCGACTAAGATCCATGAGGTAGACCTAGGGGGTGACCTCTACGAAGCATTTGACTTTAGATGGTACGATAGAGAATCTAGCTGTAAATGAGTAGCCCCATAAAATAGGCTTTGATTCTATGTTAGAATTTTCTCTAATTTAGATTAAACTCCCTGTCATGCCCACCACAGCTTCTCCTTTACAACAGCAATTAAACACCCCCTACTCGTTAACGAGAGAGCAAATTGATTTCTATCAAGAGAACCGATTCATAAAACTTAAGCAGGTTTTTGATCAACCCACTATCTCTTATTTCAATGAGGTAATCACTCGGCGGGTTGAGCAGATGAATACGCAGACCACCCCTTTAGAGATCCGCTCGACCTATGGAAAGGCCTTTCTTCAGCTGTTTAATCTCTGGAGAGAGGACGATCTCGTAAAAGAGTTGGTCTTTAGTAAGCGATTGGCAAAAATCGCTACAGATCTTATGCAAACCTCGGGTGCCCGGCTCTACCACGATCAGGCACTATTTAAAGAAGGGGGCGGAGGAATAACACCCTGGCACGCCGATCAGTACTACTGGCCTTTAGATAACGATAAAACCATAACAGCTTGGATTCCCTTGCAGGCGACACCCCTAGAACTTGGCCCGCTTGAATTCAGCGCCGGCAGTCACCGCATTGTTGAGGGACGCAACTTAGAGATCAGCGATGAAAGTGAGCAGCAGATCGAACAAAAGCTACGAGTAACCGACTTTAAACATGTAATTGAAGCGTTCGATGTAGGTGAAATTAGCTTTCATAGCGGGTGGGTATTTCATAGGGCCGGAGCGAATAGCACTTCGCAAATGCGAAAAGTGATGACCATCATTTACATGGATAGAGATATGCGATTAAAATCACCCGAAAATCAGAACCAAATTAACGATTGGAACACTTGGTGCCCAGGAGCAGCTATTGGAGAAGTGATCAATTCACCGCTTAATCCTATCTTATTTCATTATTGAGAGCAGGAGTAAATAATTCAATCTCTCTGTATCTAATTCTCCACTAAAGTAAAAAACATCCTACTTTTTAAATAAAGAAAACTCATTTAGCGAAAGGGACTAGTATCTTACCTGAGTATAACAGACCACTCAACCCTTACCTTTTCCCAGCGCATTTCGATCGCACATAAAGAAGGTTCTATAATGTTCAGAAAATATTGCAGCCGCTCAAGATGATTCGCTTGTTCAGGTCGCACCGCAAAACGAACTACATCATCTTTTGCATCATAATCCCACGCCAGGTGCTGGTTCCAATTTTTATTGATGATCACGATCCACTCGTCAGGACCGGGTATGGTAAAGAGGGCATACTTTCCGGGCGCTAAGACTTTGCCCCCGATCAATAAGGCCCGTGAAGTTTCGAGCGTGGTGGCATTATGCGCGCCGGTTACCCACACCTCTCCAAAAGGCACCAAACCGCCCCAGATAATACGCTTTCGCACTGCGGGAGAGTGATAGGTAATGCGGATGCTGTCACTGCCCATCCTGGCTATCGCCTTAGCGTATACACTTCCTTTGACTGAATCGGCCACCTGATTGGGATCCATTACACAAACTGCGCTCGATTGGGCAAAGGCCGACTGAAAACATAGCAGGGCAACTGTAAAAGACCAAAAAAATCCGGAGATAAAAAATGGTTTTTTAGAAAATTGACTCATAGTAGTACACTCAAGCTACAAAATTCATTTCAATAACCCATAGGTTTAATGTATCGCATGACCATCAAATCGTTATTCCCATCACATGCAGCGATTGCACTTCGCAAATAGCGCTGTGATAATATCGATAGCATGGTGATCTACTGCGCCTTGATCTCTATGATTCTTCCCGGCCCCTCAATGGCAACATAGACAGAACCATTCGGCGCCTGCGCCACATGACGAACTCTTCCGCTGATGCCCTCTACTATGGCCGCTTCGGAAATTGAAGTTCCGCTCACCACACAGCGATACAATTTTTGTGCGGCCAATGCGCCCACTAGCAGACTTCCCTTCCAGGCCTTAAATGAATTATGCGTAATAAAAGCCATACCGGATACACCAATAGAAGGCGTCCAAGAAAATATGGGGGCTACGATACCCGTAGCAGTGTGTCCCTGTGAAATGACCGTATTGTCGTAGTTGGTACCCAGCGAATAAAAAGGCCAGCCGTAATTGGCTGCGCGCGTAATGATATTGATCTCGTCACCACCCTTTGGGCCATGCTCTGACTCCCACACTGCACCGGTAGTAGGATGAATGGTCATGCCCTGTGGGTTACGAACGCCATAGGCAAAGAGGGTACTGGCAGAAGTCTGCCCGGGTAGAATAGGATTATCAAGAGGTATGCCTCCTGCAGCGGTTAATCGATGGATCTTTCCCCAAGCAGATGAAGTGTTAGAGGAGTTTCTGTTACTGGCAGTGGGACCTCCATAACTACCCGTGCCACCCTCTCCTACCGATAGGTAAAGCATGCGATTGGCATCGAAAGCGATACGAGACCCGTAGTGCCCGCTCCATGTGTTACCGCCACCTGTAGTAAAAATATTTTCGACGCTTTGAATTGCAGTGCCAGCGATCTTAAAGCGTATCAGCCTCAACTCTCCGCTGCCATCGGTCGCGTTAGCGGCATAACAGGCATAGACCCACCCATTGCTGGCGTAATCGGGATGAACGCGTATATCGAGCAACCCTCCCTGACCGCTACTTCGCACAGCGGGAAAGCCTGTCAGCTCAGTTACAACACCGTTGCTATGGCGATAGATCTTTCCTCTCTTCTCAGTGAATAATAGATCACCGTTGGGCAGAAAATCAAATCCCCAGATAATCTCGTATCCGGTCAGCACAGTAGAAATGGATAACTGAGGGAGTGTGGTGTTGTCTATTGGGGGAGAAGGCACGTTCTTCTTACAAGACACAAGTAGTGTTGTTACTAAAACAAAACTCACTATGATCCGAATAAATTTCATTGTAGCAATTTACTCTAACGCACCCATAAAATCACTGCCTGTCAATAGCCTCCTTACCATCGTCAAGATCACATGCACAACATCTAAAAACAGTCTGCCATTCCTTTCTCTTTCAGAAAATGTAAAAATCGCCTAAAATGTTGATTAGTAACATTTTAAAAAAACAAACGCCCGTTCATGTAAAATTTCTGTCACCACAGCGAAAAAGGCAGAGGGGGGGTGTAATTTTACATCTCAATCGAAAAACAATTAAAACTCCAATTATGAAATCTCTTTTTAGCAAATTCAGTGTGCTGATAATGGCCCTGCTGCTCACGTCTTTCAATGGCTTCTCGCAAACTGTTGATGATGTGATCGCCAAGCATATCGCTGCCACAGGCGGTGAAGAAAAGTGGAAGCAGGTAAACAGCATGAAGATCGAAGGATACATCGAAGTACAAGGCATTCAAATTCCCTTTACACAACAGACCGTACACAATACCGGCATGCGTATCGACGCCGAATTTCAAGGCATGCAGATTATTCAGATCGTTACTCCTACCAAGAGCTGGTCACAGAATCCCTTTGGCGGTAAAACAGAACTCGAACCCGCTAGCGAGGATGAGCACAAGCAGCAGGTAGACGAGCTCGATATACAAAATGAATTCGTTGATTGGAAGACCAAAGGTTCATCGGTAGAGCTGCTCGGCAAAGACGAAGAAGATGGCAACGAGTACTTTAAAGTTCGTCTGACTACCAAGCACCAGAACCAGACCGTTTACTACATCGATGTAAAGACCTACCTGATCTACAAGTCGGTTTCTACTTCTAAAATGCAAGGACAAGAAATGGAAGTCACCACCAAGTTGCTCGATTATAAAGAGCTTCCTATTGGTGTGAAAGTTCCGCACAAGACCGATCAAATGGGACAAGTACTGGTTTTTGAAAAAATCGATGTGAACACCACCATCGATACCAAGATCTTCGCCGGTAAGTAATTTTTTCTCACCTTAATTCTCACCTTATGCTGAAGTGTTTTTTTCGGCCTGTCATTTCTATGGCCTTTCTACTGTGGACCGCTACTACCGGTTTTGCACAACAAAACAAAGTAGAGCTTAACTCCTCTTACTTTCAGTCCATGTCGGCCCGCAACCTGGGACCCTCTACCATGAGTGGACGTGTTACCTCTATAGTGGGTACGACAGTAGATAACCAGATCAACCTCTATGTAGGTACAGCGGGCGGTGGTATTTGGAAAAGTCTCAACGGTGGTATAACATTTACCCCGGTATTCGATAAATATTGTCAGTCCATCGGAGCGCTGGCGATCGATCCTACTTCTTCCAAGATCATTTACGCTGCTACCGGAGAAAGCAACATGCGTAATTCCGTCTCCATCGGCGATGGAATGTATAAGACCACCGATGCCGGCTCTAACTGGCAAAAGATCGGACTCGATAGCACCGAGCACATCAGCAAAATCTGGATCGATCCCAAAAACACGAA
>DNMB01000130.1 GCA_003489485.1 Chitinophagaceae bacterium
TGCACCGCTCCGTGCGGCATCGACCGAAAAAGAGCTGCTGTTCGAGCCCTACTACACCGCCGATTATTTTGCCTCGCAGGGCATTCAATACAAGCCCGAAGAAAACACGTCTGATAAATTCGATCAACAGCTTAAAAGTTTTACCGACTGGTTAAAAGTAATGAAGCGCCTGCCGCTTGCAGAGATTGGCAAATCGGTAGACCCCAAAGAAGAAAGAAAAGTAGAACAGATGGCCGGCCACTCACTGGCTACAGAAGAAGTAGTCACCGAAGCCATGGCTGCTGTCTGGGTAAAACAGGGCAACATAGCAAAAGCTAAAGAGGTGTATCATAAATTAAGTTTGCTGGAGCCCTCCAAAAGCGCTTATTTTGCGTCGAAAATCAGCGAATTAAACTAAGTAAATCTTATCTTATATGACCATGTTATTTGTGATCTTAATCGTAGTGGCGGCCATTGCTCTCGGATTCTTTGTTTTGATACAGAATCCTAAAGGAGGCGGACTCTCCGGAAACATTGCCGGCTTCAGCACTCAATTTATGGGAGTAAAGCAAACCACAGACGTTTTGGAAAAAGGAACCTGGATCTTTGGCAGTGTTGTGGCCGTGCTTTGCCTGCTGTCTGTTCTCTTTATACCGAAGGGCGTAACCAACAACGGACCTGACCGTTCCATGGATGCCACTAGTGCACCCGTACCGGTACAGACCCCCGCCACCGCACCTGCAGCCACCATGCCCGCTCCGGCCCCTGCCCCTGCTGCTCCGGCGCAACCTATAAAATAATTCCGAACCAGCTTTCTGGTAAACCATTTTTCAAACCCCGCGAATCCGTGGGGTTTTTTATTAACTTGAACTTCTTATGCGCCTTTCACGCACAATCGGATGGATCGCCCTGATCGCCCTGCTGGGGGCGGGATGGGTTTTGTACAGCATCTGGGGGCCAGCCGTTTCGATATACGAGAAGAAATATTTTTACGTATCGGAAAGTAGCACTCCCGAACAGATCGTTGCCCAGTTGCAACAAGAGGGCGTGTTGTCTTCTTCGTTTTGGTTTTCGCAGGTAAGCACAAGACTTAAGATAGAAAAAGTAAAGGCCGGTCGCTACCAACTAAAACCCGGAATGAGCATCTTTCAGTTGGTGAGGATGTTTCGTAACGGGCAACAATCCTACGTTAAATTAAGCATCGTAAAGGAGCGAACCTTACAAGAGCTAGCCGGAAAGATCGGCAGCCGAACCGATACCCAGATCGATTCTGTCGCCATGCTGCAATTTTTATCGAACAACGATTCACTTCGTGCATTTGGTGTAGATACCATTACCGTCCTGTCGATCGTGATGCCTTTTACCTACTCGATCGGGTGGGCCGAACGACCCGCAACAATCATGGAGCGGATGCACAATCGTTATAGAGAGTTTTGGGATAGTGAGCGAACCCAAAAAGCAACTGCAAAAGGACTAACGCCGCTACAAGTCGCTATATTAGCCTCGATAGTAGAAGAAGAAACCAACCGGCAAGAAGACAGATATAAGATTGCCAGCACCTATTTGAATCGACTAAAAATCGGAATGAAACTTCAGGCCGATCCCACCGTTAAATATGTTACCCGGAATTTTAAGCTGAATAGGATTCTCTATGGGCATCTGGAGTTATCGTCTCCCTACAATACTTACCAGAACAAAGGACTTCCTCCCGGCCCTATCTGTACTCCCTCCATCAACGCCATTGAAGCCGTACTGGATGCACCCGAAACGGATTATTTATTTTTTGTAGCCAGCTGGAAGTTCGACGGCACCACCCTCTTTAGCAGTAGCTATTCGCAACACCAGGCCTACGTAAAACTTTTTCATGAAGAACAAAAAAGAAGGCTAAAGACTCCCTGATTACTTTCTACGCAATCAAATGAAACAAACCCTGTTGGACCATATTGAAAAGTTGCCGCCTGTTGCCTGGGTACTCACAAAAAGCAAATCCACATCACTGCCCGGATTTGAAGGTGTGCCCATTTTTGATGTGGTTCGATTTTTCATCAAACAGGTACAGACCATCGGGATGACTGAAAGAGCTTCTTCCATCGCATTCAACTTTGTGATGGCCATTCCACCTGCCATCATCTTTTTGTTTACCCTGATCCCCTATCTTCCCATCACCCAGGCCTTTCAGTTAGAACTCTATGGCCTGATCAAAGACGTGATTCCTGGCGAGAGGGACAATGCCATACTGATCGGCTTCTTACAAGACTTCATCAATAATCCTCGAAACGGATTACTCTCATTGGGTTTTGTGCTGTCACTTTATTTCTCGTCTAATGCGATGATGGGCATCATGCGTTCGTTCGATAAGAACTATGTGGGATTCACCAAAAGAAAAGGCTTTCACACAAGATTGGTCGCACTTAAGATAACAGGATTGCTATACCTGATCGTATTTAGTTCTTTAGCGATTTTAATTGCACGAGACGTAGTACTGAAGTGGCTCGGCATTGAAAATGAGCAGCTCATTGCGCTGATCATGAACTTGCGATGGTTCGTGATCGTACTGCTTTTCTTCTTTTGCATATCCTTTATTTACAGGCATGCCCCTTCGGTGCAAAAAAAATGGAGGTTACTTAACCCCGGCTCGGTGCTGGCTACCTTGCTGATGTTGGTGATGACTCTCGCACTGTCTTGGTGGGTATCGCGCTTTTCGAACTATAACCAGCTCTATGGGTCAATCGGCACCGTACTCATCATTATGGTACTGATCTTTATAAACTCCTTGATCTTACTGATCGGTTTCGAGTTAAATGTAAGTATCTATTCACTGCAATCGCAGGCAAAAGAGAAACAAGAGATGTCGCTCGATGAATAACCTGTTAAAGGGGCAGTTCCCAATCAGCGCGCACTTGCTTTTTGGTCGGATGGTCCAGATCGAGGCGCTGGTAATGCCCCGCTAATTCCTTTTGACGAAATGCCTCATACAGGGTTACGGCACAAGCCACGCTGATGTTAAGCGATTGGATGATCCCCACTTGCGGTATCATAAAATTTCCATCGGCCAATGACCTGATCTCGTCACTTACGCCGCTGTGCTCATTTCCAAATACCAATGCCACCGACTGGGTAAGGTCCAGCGCGTGGAGCGGCACGGCATCGCTGGCCAGGTGCGTGGTCAAAATGCGACCATAGTCTTTTCTAAGCTTTGAAAAACACGCATCGACTTCTTCGTACTGGTGAATCGTTAACCACTTGGCTGCACTAGAGGAGCTGCGGGCGCCCCATTTTTTATGACGGGGAATACGCGTGTTGAGAATATGTATCTCTTGTATCCCGACCGCATCGCAGGTACGCATTACTGCAGAGATGTTATGCGGATCAAAGACATTTTCCAAAACGATGGTGATATCGATCTGTCTTTTTTTCAATACCTCGGTCAACTTATGCAAACGTTCGGGTGTCATCTGGTAGTTCGGTTAATGTATAGA
>DNMB01000167.1 GCA_003489485.1 Chitinophagaceae bacterium
CGCAGGTAGTGACCCAGTGCCAACGAAGAGCCCATTGCGTCGGCATCGGGCTTTTGATGCGTGGTAATGACCACTTTTTGGGGCTGGTGCAATAGCGAGTAGAGATCCGAAATGGGTTTCATAGAGATGGTGACGAAGGTATGAAATAAAGGCCGTAACTTCGCGGCGCAAAACCTCTATAACCATGAGCAACAGAACCTTTACCATGATCAAGCCCGATGCGTTCCGTAACGGTCACAGCGGAGCCATTCTGGACCGCATTATCAAAGAAGGATTTAAGATCAAGGCCCTCAAAATGATAAAGCTTTCCGCCGAGAAAGCCGGTGAATTTTATGCTGTGCATAAGGAAAGACCCTTCTATGCCGAACTGGTGACCTTTATGAGCAGCGGGCCCATCATTGCCGCCATCCTTGAAAAAGATAATGCAGTAGAGAGTTTTCGCACACTCATTGGCGCTACCAACCCTGCGCAAGCGGCCGAGGGAACCATTCGCAAGCAGTTCGCCACATCGGTAGGAGAAAATGCCGTTCATGGCAGCGACAGCAATGAAAATGCTGCGATCGAAGGTGCTTTCTTCTTCTCCGGACTCGAGCAGTTCTAAACTGTTCTTTAGGCGTTCCAGAATAGATCAGTACCGAAGATTAATCTGTATCTTTTTTTGCCGATCAGGCGAAAGATCAAAGGAAGCTTTTGAATAAGCGGGTGGACCAAATAGTCCCATCACATTGTTTGAAAAGCCATACCCTTCTTTGGGTAGCCCCACCATCGAGGTATTCATCTTATTGTCTCCATTCTCATCGTGCAACAGCGCAACCGCATAGCGGCCGGGGGGCAATTCCTCTATGTCGATAATGGCTTTTCGATCTTTGATCGGTATACTGGCTTTGTAGAAAGCCTGTTCGGGTCGATCGGGATATCCTAAGCCCTCTTTAAAAACACTGCATAGTATTTTGCCATCGTTGTTTAGAATACCGGCAACATTGATCTGCAATGAGCAAGTTGGCGTTTGTGCGCAGGTAGTGAGCCAATAGGCTTGAAGAACTACAAGTATAAATAAGTTGCGCATATTTAGTTTTCGACAATTGCCTCTTCGCCGTACAGTTGATCTTTGTATTTGAGTGAGGGAGAAGAAATGAATTCGCCTAATCCCAACTGACCCCATTTTTCATCGACCGATCGTATCGTAGCATCGTTGGCAACAATGATATTGGGCCAATCTCGCTGAAAATTATCCAACTCTTTCGTTTTACGCGTTCCATCCAACCCCAGACACCCCGAGGCAGGATTGTCTTCGTATCGATACAACTGCTGATCGCGTTTTGGATCGAGATTGTTGCAAAAACGCCACAGTGCTGTAGGCAGGTCTTGCGGATCGACCGTATGCTCTACATAGAGTATCATTTTGATGCCTTTTACTGCAGGTAGCTGAGAAATTGCATTATGTAGCGAACGAATATGACCGGGTCTATCCTTTTTTACGGCAACCAGCAAGCAGGGAATTTGCTGCTCGGTAAGCGATGCGTTCACAGCCTTTACCTCAGAAAATGCAAGGGTGATCGCTGCTGCGATATCCTGTGCCGGCAAGGTTGGCATTACCTCTGAAAAGCCGTCTTCTATCTCTTCGGGAAACTTGGTCGTACCATCGATACACATCTTACCGCCGAATCCCATTTTACTGCAACTATGATCGAGCACATCCATGGGGCCACTCGAAAAAACCACATCGGTTACGGGATTCAGATTTTTAAAGACATAGCGGGCCAATGCCGGGTAATCTTGTATGCGAATGCCTTGATCGGCCAATACAAGTATCTTATTGAACATCATCTGCCCCGCCCCCCACATGGCATTCATTACCTTTTGCCCTTGTCCGGCATACTCTTTGTTGATCTTGGTGATCACGAGATTGTGAAAGACACCCTCAACCGGCATGTCCATATCCATGATCTCGGGCACCATGGTCATTTTGATAGGTGCCAAAAATATTCTTTCGGTCGCTTTGCCCAACCAAGCATCCTCTTGTGGGGGAATACCCACAATGGTAGCAGGATAGACAGCGTTTTTGCGGTGCGTGATGGCCGTAATATGAAAACGAGGATACCAGTCCGGCAATGAATAATAGCCTGTATGATCTCCAAAAGGACCTTCCCAGATCAACTCATCGGCCGGATCAACATAGCCCTCTATAATAAAATCAGCATCGGCCGGAACCTCAATCTCGGGCTGTGATATACATTTGACCAGCTCGACTTTTTTCTTTCTGAGAAAACCCGCCAGCATGTATTCATCCACGTTCTCCGGCAGTGGCGCTGTTGCGCTGTACGCATAGACCGGATCACCGCCCAGTGCCACGGCAACTGGCATCTTTTTTCCAAGCTTTTTATACTCCGCAAAATGCTTGGCACTTACTTTATGCTTGTGCCAGTGCATCCCGGTAAGGGTGGGTCCAAAGACCTGCATGCGGTACATACCAACGTTGCGACTTTGGGTAGTAGGATCTTTTGTGTGTATAACAGGAAGGGTGATAAAGGGACCACCATCCTTTGGCCAACAGGTAATAACAGGGATCTTGGTAATATCGGGCTGTTCCAAAACAACCTCCTGGCAAGCACCTCTTCCCTTTTTTACAGCAGGCATCCAGCTGGCAAAGGCACCCAGCTTAGGCAATAGCTTTAACTTGTCGAGCATCGACTCTTTGGGCGCGGAGATCATTTTGAACAGATCCTCGATCTCGCGAGCGGTCTCGTCCAGATCCGATACGCCCAATGCCATGCACATGCGACGCTCGCTGCCATAAGCGTTCATCAAAACAGGAAAATCATAACCGGTATTCTCAAACAAAAGTGCCTTACCTCCTCCACCCGATTTACTGATGCGGTCGGTAATCTCAGCGATCTCGAGATGCGGATCTACAAAGGCTTTGATGCGCACCAATTCATTTGCTTTTTCGAGTGCTTCTATAAATGCTTGTTGATCTTTCCAGGCCATGGTTATGTATTCAGGGGTACAACAATGGGTGAGCTCAAAGGTTTACTTGTACGCCCAATCCCGGCAATGAAGATATCATCACTTTGCCATCCTCAAAATGAACCCCTGTGGCCAGGTCTTCTGCGAGGAGCAATGGACCATCGAGATCGGCAAAGTCTGCAAAGGGAAGTAAATGGGCAAGCGCAGCCGTTCCCACCGTCGATTCGTTCATGGACCCCAGCATGATCTTCAAATTTGCTTCTCTGGCCTTTTCGATCATTCTTCTGGCAACGGTGATACCGCTGCACTTCGTCAATTTTATATTGATGCCATGAAAGAAATTCACGCATCGAAGCACATCGCTCTCCGCTACACAACTTTCATCGGCAAACAGTGGCAATGGCGAAAGCTCGTATAGTTTATGCATTCCCTCCCAGTTGTCTTTTGCCAGCGGTTGCTCTACCAGTTCTACTCCCAGTTTTTGAAGGTGCGGCAAAAGTTGAAGGGCCGTTTCGAGCGACCATCCCGCATTGGCATCGACCCGTAACCGCGCATCCGTGCCGGA
>DNMB01000024.1 GCA_003489485.1 Chitinophagaceae bacterium
CGCTAACCGGCCCCTGCTTCGTTTACTGGTCTTGCCGGCAGTGGCGGCCATTATTGTTTCGTCTCGAGAAAACTCCTCGAGCTGGGTCAAGGATTTTTTTTATTTCAATGAGATAGCCGGTTACAAATTCGATTGGTTGTATAAGTTTTATTTTCTCAAGTACCTTTTTATCGTGATCCCCGGCACGTTGGCCGGTGAATGGATGATGCAGCCTTCGTGGAAGCAAACCGGATCGCTCCCGCTTGGCACCCGACTGCTTTATGGAGGGGTTATTGGTTCATTGCTAATTGGCTTGTTGTTTCTGCTTTTGTACCGAACTCATCCCGTTGCCTTGCGAGGCGGGGGTGTATGGGTACTCTACGTTACTTGTGGCGCCATACTGTTGAAAGTAGTGCAAGAGCACTCCGGGGCAGTTGCCTTTCGGCAAATGGTACAGGCGGGTCTTTTTCTCTTACTGATGGGATTGTTGTTAGAGCCCTACGAAGGAGGGATTAAAAAAGACCCCTCTACCTTCAGTTATTATTTTATCTGTAGCGCGCTGACTTTTTTGCTGCTTCCTCTCTTACTGATGCTTCTTGAAATGCGCATCATAGGGCGCATGCTGGGTTTTCTCTCCGATGTGGGCAAAAATCCAATGCTGGCCTATGTGACCGGATCGCTTCTGATCTTGCCGATACTTTCGCTCACTGGACTCAAGTCTTACTGGGAAAGTTTAACACAAACGCCCTTACAGGGCTTTGGCAAAGGGCTTCTTTTTACCACTGCGGTGGTACTGATTACGCGGTTTTCAGTAAAGAAAAAATGGTTTTGGAAAACATAGTGCCAATGGGTGGTGTGGCATTATTACTCGATCAAAATAAGACCCTTAAATGTCAGGCCTGCTCCGGGATGAAGACTACTCAACGTGACCTTATCTAGCATGATCGATCTTTGAAAGAACAAGTGAAAGTCTTTGTTGTCGAGTTCATCTCGGCCAATATGTGCATAGCAGGGCCTGTTGTCTTGAATGGCTCGCACTTCGGCTCCATACCGTATGATCTTTTCAAATATGAGTTGTCCTTGAAAATAGCCCCTCAAAACGCCTGCGGGCGTCGCCTCGGGCAGGAGTGTCTCTGTAAAGGATGAAAGTCTGCATCCAATAAAGGAAGTCGGTTGTGCGACATCGATCGATAGGGTCAAAGGCCTGCCCTGTGCTGCTAATATGCAATAGTTTTGAAGCGAGATGATGGTGTCTAATTTTCTACCCCATCTGCTTCCAATTGGCTTTGGTTGGTCATAGAAACGCTGGGTCCAGATCTTGACCGGATTATAGGGAAGGAAAAATTCTTTGGGTAGTTCTTTTCGTCCGCTCCAGGCGTAGTCGAGTGCGAGTACATAGGCCCCAAACTGTTCAATATTGAGAAGCATATTTTTCTCGCTACTTTCAAAATCGGCCCAGGTGGTTTGTAATAATCCGGCATTTTGCTCAATGGCTGCCAAGGTAAACCCGCGCACATTATTGGGCGAAAGCCAGGGAGACGCCAGGGGTTTGAAACCCTCTTCTTTCCAACGTTGCAAACTGCTTTTGTATACTGCCGGATCAGGGTTGTCCAGATAATGCCAATCGGCGATCCAAGTTCCTTTGGGAATGCTGTTTCGAATGGTTCGGGCCCTTTCGGGATTGATTCCGTTACAAGCATCGGGGCCTTCGCCAGGGGCCAGCCCCATATCTCCCCAGATCATTAGCGCAGCATTCTTTGATCGGGCATAGCGATCTAGTACACCGAGCTGTTTTTTAAAAAAAGAGATTTCTTTTTCTCTGGGTAATTGAAATCCGATCATACCGATCTCGTCGAAGCCGACATGAATAGTGTTAGGTTGCAGCAGGGAAAAAGTCTCATCCCATATCGAGAGAATAGCCTTGCGAGCGGCCGATTTGTTAGGATTAAGCGTGTAGGGATATTGCGGATTGACAGCCCATTTGCGAGTTGAGCGTGGTTTAAAGAACCACTCCATATGCCCCAGGCTTTGAATGAGTGGAATGGGTTCAACTTGTTTTTCTCGTAAATAGGCAAACTCTTTTTGCAGATCTGCCAGTGGAACCGAGATGCTGTTATGAATTTCTGGAAACTTGGTCCACTTGGCTTGTTCGCATTGTAAGACGGTCTTGTTCATCTTGAGAGGAAGGAGCACTTGGTCGTACATTCTCTTGTGCAGCTCCCATGAGGTGGGTCCGGTAAACATGTGAATACCTCTAAATGAAAGAGCGGGACCATCCTCGATGTCGCAGTAAAACAAACCTAGTTTACCATCTTTGCTTCGGGTAAGTTGGGCCAGCGAGTAGAGGGCATGTTGCCAGCCCGCAGGGTCAGCGAAGTCGATCTTGATACCTTGTTCATTCACTTGCAAACGGTAATGCTCCGAGTGCAAGGTGCTGTCTTTTATAAGTTGCAGTGCCGGATACACAGCAGAAGACAGTTGCCACGAATAGCGTAGTAATTCGTTGTATAAACGAATACTTGAGTCAGCGAATGAGCTTTGCCACGAAGCAGCCGAATGGTCAATTTTTTTTTCGGTGTATTGTTGTTTGACCACTTGAGGTTGAGATGCGGGCGCCAGTGAGGTCAAAGTGGGTAGCTCGTAAAATAATGACCTGTTGTAGGACTCGCAGATAGGGCGAGGTAACAAAAAGGGAGAATAGTTAATAAAAACAGGCCAGCCTATTACTTTTTTATCGTTGATCGTTGCATGGGCCGTCCCATTTTTCGAATCATTTTCATTTTGTATGACTTTTTCAGTTGGCTCATACGTTGTATAGAAGCTTCTTTTTACCGGGGTGGTGGGGGTAACCTCAATGTTGTTTTCGTAGAGCAGCAGATGCTGTGCCCTCCTGGCATAATCGAAATAGATGGGATTGGGTTGCTCATCTTTTTTTAGTCGAAAGGGGTGGCTATTGCTGAAGCGAAAATTGCCCAGTGGAGAGTATACGTATAGAACCGTATCATAAAAGGTCTCCAGCTGTTCGCGCGCTATGTATCCACGGCTATCTCTCCAGCTGGCATTCGTAAAATAGGGGAGCCATAATTTAGTGTAGACTACATCTGCCTGACCGGTCTTGCGATCATTTCTCTTGCAATCGATAAGTATGTGTGCGTTATTCCCTTTTTGTTCTAACGAAAACATACCACCAATGGCCGTATTGGTACTTCCGATATAAAGGATATCGCGACCCGGTAATGAAGAGTCTGCATCTTGTTCCCACCAGGTGAAATAGTATTCGTGTTGTTTTCTATCGGGGGTAAAAAAGTTGATCTCGGATCCAGTTGTGATCGGTATGTTATGTACGCTCAGCAGAAGACCTTTTTTGGGAATCAGCCGAGCGGTAAATTGTTCACTAGGCGGGAGTTTTTGTGCT
>DNMB01000059.1 GCA_003489485.1 Chitinophagaceae bacterium
GAGCCCCGGGCACTAGTTTGGAGGGGTCTATACGCAGATCAAAATGATTTTCCATGTAACGCATCTTGCCGTGCATTCCTTGGTGCAGCCACTTCTCCAGGCGGCGTGCATCTTCGTCGAGTGGCACGGCCTTGGCGATGCCACAGAAAGAAAATCCCAGTTGACGGGCTTTTTCTTTTACCAACTTTGTATGGTGCGCCGGCTGTTGCAAGTGCAATTATTATTGTTTGCAATTACCAGTGAGCTGGCGATCGATGAGCGCCTTCATCTCTAGGTGCAAGTCGGCTTTGTTGTCTCCTAATTTATTTTTTGTTACCACCAAATAGGCGTAGCCCCTGCATAGGTCAATAAGTGGCCATCCCCCTTGCAAGCCGGGTGCGGCGAGTGCGGTAGCCTTTCCATTTTGGTTCTCTACCACCCAGGCTCCGTGAGCATACCCAAATTGATTTTTCTCAAAGGGAGAGTAGGCTACCTGCGAAGCACTGGCCTGCAATTGTAGCAAGGCGATCACGGAGGCTTCGCTGAGAAAAGCTTGCTGGTTTACTTTCCCTTTGTTGAGCAGCATCCTTAAAAACCTCATGTAATCCTCTGCTGTAGACTGTGCTCCTTCGGACGGATTGAGTGCACCGCCGTTCAGATCGGCGAAGGTCGTACGCCGCATGCCTAATGGAGTGAGCAATTTTGATTTGATCAGAATATCAAATTTTTTCTTGGTGGCGATCTCTGCTACGCGCCCGGCAAGTTGAAGGCCTATCGATTGGCTGAACCAACAAGCAGTTCCGGGTTTGGCCCGGATGCTCAGCTTGACCAGCTCGTTGACCTCTTCTTCGAGCGATGTATATTTTTTTCGCTGCGCCAACATGCGGGGAAGCTCTTTTTGCTCAATACCCGTCATATGACTAAGGCAATGGCGAAGGGTAATGTATCCCTTGAAGTACTTGGCGAATTCAGGAATATATTTTTGAACGGGATCATCGATCGATAGTTTTCCTTCTTCGGCCAGTTTAAACAGCAGGGCTGCGGTCAGCCATTGACTACTGATAAAAAAGGGTACTTGTGATTTGGTGGTAAAGGTCTTGGTCTCCATCAGTAAGAGGGTGCTGTCAGCACTCGACAGCACAAATACGAACTCTTGGTCGAGCTCTTTGGCATTTGCATTCATTTTTGCCTTTACCGCTGTCCAGTCCGGCTGGGCATTGACCGGGGTGCCGCTCTGCAACAATAGCAGAAAAATCAGGCCGTATATGACGTTCGTGCAGGTGCGGGCTAAAAAAAATGACAAACTTACTGCTCCAAAGTGAGTTACCATTTGCTGAATGATTTTTGAGAGATATGTGTGGGCCGGCAATCGGCCTCGATAAAAGTACAAACTAAAAAACTATCATATTGTTATGAACCTGTCGAATTTTACCATCAAGGCAGCAGAGGCCATACAGCAGGCCCAGCAGCTAGCATTCAATGCGCATCATCTTTCCATAGAAACGGAGCATGTCCTTAAGGCATTGCTCGATCAGGCAGATTCGCCCGTTGAGTATCTGCTCAAGAAAAATAATGTTACGGTCAATTTGCTGCAGACCAAGTTGCAAGAGCTAACTGCGGTATTGCCTCGTACGGAGGGAGAACCTGCGCAGCAGATCAGTCGTGAGGCGAACAGTGTTATGTTGCGGGCCGGAGCGGCACTAAAGGTATTTCAGGATGAGTTCGTTACCCCTGAGCATGTATTGCTAGCCTTGGTGCAAGGCAACGATTCTACGGGTAAGTTGCTTCGTAACGCCGGACTGACCGAGCAGGGGTTAACGGCTGCCATCAAGGAGCTACGCAAAGGAGAGAAAGTGACCTCGTCTACACAGAGTCAATCGTTTCAGGCACTCGAAAAATATGCTCGTAACCTCAATGAAGAGGCGCGTAGAGGAAAGCTCGATCCCGTTATCGGTCGCGACGAAGAGATCAGAAGGACCTTGCATATCCTTTCGCGCAGAACAAAGAACAATCCCATTTTGGTAGGTGAACCCGGTGTAGGCAAAACAGCTATTGCAGAAGGGATCGCGCACCGGATCGTGAACGGAGACGTGCCTGAGAATTTGAGGTCAAAGCTTATCTATGCACTCGACATGGGGCAACTGATCGCAGGGGCAAAGTACAAGGGAGAGTTCGAAGAAAGGCTCAAGGCGGTGGTCAAAGAAGTGGAGCAATCCGATGGGGGCATCATTCTCTTTATAGACGAGATCCATACCTTGGTGGGTGCCGGGGGAGGCGAAGGGGCTATGGATGCTGCCAATATCTTAAAACCTGCGCTGGCGCGTGGTGAACTAAGAGCAGTAGGTGCCACTACGCTTAACGAATACCAAAAATATTTCGAGAAAGACAAGGCCTTGGAAAGGCGTTTTCAAAAAGTAATGATCGAAGAGCCCTCTGCCGAAGATGCCATTTCTATTTTGCGAGGATTGAAGGATCGCTACGAAACCCATCACCATGTTCGCATCAAGGACGAGGCCATTATTGCTGCTGTTGAATTGTCTCATCGCTATGTCACCGATCGTTTCTTGCCTGATAAGGCCATCGACCTGATCGATGAAAGTGCCGCAAAACTTCGACTCGAGATGAATTCCATGCCCGAAGAATTGGATACGCTAGAAAGACAAATGCGACAACTAGAGATCGAACGCGAAGCCATCAAGCGCGAAAATGACGAGGTCAAGTTAAAGGAGTTGAGTACCGAGTTGGCCAATTTAGCCGTACAACGCGATACCTTAAAAGCCAAATGGACCGAAGAAAAAGAATTGGTCGAGCAGGTGCAATCGGCCAAAGCAGCCATTGAACAGCTTCGCCAGGCAGCAGAGCGCGCTGAACGCGAAGGAGATTATGGCAAAGTAGCCGAGATCAGATACGGAAAGATCAAAGAGCAAGAAAAAGCGATCGAATCACTGAGTGAGCAACTCAGTCAAAATACCGAGAAGCGCTTGTTAAAAGAAGAGGTCGATGCTGAGGATATTGCAGAGACCGTGGCCAAGGCTACGGGTATTCCGGTCAACAAAATGATGCAGTCCGAAAAAGATCGCTTGTTGCACCTCGAGACGCAGTTACATGAGCGGGTAGTGGGGCAAGACGAGGCCATATCGGCTGTGGCAGATGCCATTCGTCGAAGCCGGGCAGGTCTACAAGATCCTAAAAAGCCCATCGGTTCTTTTGTATTCCTCGGTACCACGGGGGTAGGAAAGACCGAGTTGGCCAAAGCACTGGCAGAACTCTTGTTCGATGACGAGGCCATGCTCACACGTATCGATATGAGCGAGTACCAAGAAAAACACACCGTTAGCAGACTGGTTGGCGCTCCTCCCGGTTATGTAGGATACGAAGAGGGAGGCCAGCTCACCGAGGCCGTTCGTCGCAAACCTTATAGTGTGGTATTGCTAGACGAGATCGAAAAGGCGCATCCCGATGTATGGAATATTCTCTTGCAAGTGCTCGATGACGGTAGGCTTACCGACAGCAAGGGCAGGGTGGTCAATTTCAGAAATACCATCATCATTATGACATCCAATATCGGGAGTCATCTCATTATGGATGCCTTTGAGTCGGTGCGTGAGGAACAGCAGGTAGAAGAGGCTGCGAGCAAGGCGAAAGAAGAGGTGATGATGTTGCTGCGACAAACCATCAGACCCGAACTGCTTAACAGGATCGACGAGATCATCATGTTCAATCCGCTGCTTCGCAAAGAGATCATGGGGATCGTGCAGATACAGCTCAATGGGCTCAAAAAAATGTTACACGAATCGGGTATCAACATCGATTTTAGCGACTATGCCCTTCGCTACCTGGCGCTGCAGGGATATGACCCTCAGTTTGGGGCCCGGCCGCTCAAAAGACTTATTCAAAAAGAGATCGTCAACCCCCTTAGCAAGAAAATACTGGCTAGCGAAGTCGATAAGTCGGCACCCGTTTTGGTGGATGTGTTCGACAATGTGGTGGTCTTTAGAAACGGGGTGACTAAGGTCATTGGCTTGCTTCCGTAAGCCCGTTACCTTCAAGCTGATGCCCTACGAGTAAACACCCAAAAAAAAGGCTTGGGCACGTATGTAATATGTTGATTTTGAATTAATTTTAATGGATTTGTTAAATAAATGACGAGTGGCGGTAAAAGGGGATAAAAACCCCCTATCTTTAGCCGAAGCCGGGTTGCAAAAAAAGATTGGTGCAAGTGCTCAACCCAAAACACTAACAGTTGTTATTATTTAAGGTCGGTTGTCTAGCCGGCAAAATAGAAAAAGATGGCATTTAAAAAGGACGATGTAATTATTATAGAGCCCCGCGAAATTTTCGTCGGTAAGAAAGATGCGCCCGTAACCCTCATGGAATTTGGCGAATACGAAAGTGAGGAGTGCGCCAAGGTGAATGAGGTTGTCAAACAATTATTGGAAGAATACGAGGGTAAGATCAAATTTCAGTTCAGACATTTCCCATTGACGTTGATCCATCAGCGGAGTTTGAAGGCGAGCGAATCTGCCGTGGCTGCCGCGCAAGAGGGCAAGTTCTGGGAAATGCACAATGTGCTTTTCAGTAATCGAAGAAACCTGGGTACGACCAGCTTGAAGTTGCATAGTAAAGAGGCCGGTGTAAAGAATAAAAAATTCTTGGACGATCTGGTTAACGGAGTATATGGCTGGCAAGTACAAGATGACCTGAAAGAAGGTCTTAACCGTGGTGTAAAGGACCTGCCTGCTTTCTTTATCAATGACGTTCCATTTACAGGAAAACCTACGTTTGCCAACCTGAGTGCCGCTATTCAGTCTGCCCTTAAGAAATCAAAGGCAAAGGCGCCGGTAAAAAAGGCCGCTACTCGCTCAGCTGCTAAGCCAGCTTCTTCCAAGACCGTGGTCAAGCAAAAGCAAAGAGCCTGAGCCAATAAATTATCAATAGACCTAGTTCTCATAACCGCCTTTTCATGGGCGGTTTTTTTATAACGAAAAAGCCCCTCTGAAAGATCAAAGGGGCTTTTTATTAAAAGACAACGCTTTTTACCAGCGACTATTTGAATAGTTAGCAGAGCGGGCAGGTCTTTCTTCGCGAGGTTTGGCTACGGCCACGCGAATGGCACGTCCTTCTACCGTGGCGCCATCTAATTCACCGATGGCTTTTTGGGCAGCTGCATCATCGGTCATTTCTACAAAACCGAAACCTTTGCTGCGGTTAGTGTACTTGTCCATGATGATTTTGGCAGAGCTCACTTCGCCATACTCGGCAAAATAGCTTCTGAGGTCTTCGTCTGTTACAGCGAAGGGAAGATTTGAAACATAAATGTTCATGCAAAAAAATTAAGCATTAAAAAAGCTTGAGAAAAACGAAAGAGTAAAGAAGACTAACTAGTGGCGACCAGAGGCTTTGCAGTAGTACGAATCGTTACGGACAGTCGGTTGACTCAAAATAACTTTGCAAAGATAGTGCTATTTCGGTGCGCCTCCAATTATTATTTTGTTTCTTTGTTTTATGATCGCCTCTATTCACGATTTCTCTGCCCCTTATTTTATAGGGATCGGCGGAACAGGAATGAGTGCTCTTGCTCAATATCTGCAAGGTATCGGCAAGCAAGTGGCAGGCAGTGACCGGTTATTTGCCGCGGGCGTTCAAAACGAAGTACAAGATAAACTCACAGAGGCCGGTATTCATTGTTTTTCACAAGACGGTACATCACTTACTAGTGCATACGATGTGGTAATTGTGTCAACGGCGATCGAAGACACCGTTGTTGAAGTGCAACAGGCCAAACAGCTGGGTATCCCTATTTTGCACCGGGCAGCACTGCTGTCACTGATCGCATCCAGCAAAAAAACCATTGCCATTGCCGGCACTAGTGGAAAGAGCACAACGAGTGCCATGTTATTTGATATTCTCGATCGTGGTGGGTACGAGCCCAGCATCATTAGCGGTGCAGGGTTGGTACGTATTATCGAAGAAGGAAAGATCGGCAATGCCGTGGCCGGAAAAGGAGAGTGGTTGGTCATTGAGGCCGATGAGAGTGATGGGTCGATCGTGCAGTATCATCCGCACATTGGGGTGCTGCTCAATATCGACAAAGATCATGATGAGACCGAAAAGTTGGTTTCGCTCTTTACAACCTTTAAGAACAATTGCGAGTATTTTGTCGTCAATCGCACGCACCCGTTGGCCGCGACCCTTTCTGTAGATGCCCGTAAAGATTTTGCGGTAGGGAAACAGGAGAACATCGGGTATTGTGCCGACGCATTTTGTCAGAAGGGAATGACGATCTCGTTTTCGGTCAATGGGCAAAGCGTTTGTCTGCAACAGATCGGCCAGCATAATATGGAAAATGCGCTGGCGGCCATGGCTGTGGCTCATCAGGTTGGCGTTCCGTTATCGGTTGCCGCAGCAGCGTTGTCTGGTTATAAGGGAATCTATCGTCGTCACCAGATATGGGGACAGAAAAAGGGTGTTTGGTTGATTGATGATTATGCGCATAATCCTGTAAAATGTGCGGCGGCCATTCGGGCTTGTCAACCTGTAGCCTCCAAGGTAGTGGCTTGGTTTCAGCCGCATGGTTATAAGCCAACTCGCTTTTTGCGCAGTGATTTTGTAAGTGAATTCGCCGCTTCGCTAAGACCCGGCGACGAAATATGGATGAGTGAGATCTATTACGCCGGAGGGGCGGCCGTTAAGGATATCTCTGCTGCAGACCTCATTGAAGATCTGCAAAAATTGGGGGTGGCTGCTTTTTTTGTAGCAGATCGCACACAACTAATAACGGCTATTCGCTCTCATCTATCCGAAGATTGTGTCTTGCTATTGATGGGCGCGCGCGACCCATCGCTAGAGACCTTTGCTCGAGAAGTATGGGAAGCGCTTTAGTCGTAAGGTAGCGCTATGGTTACTTAGGGTTGGTCGTGCTCGTAGAGGTATTTGAGATCTACCAGCCATTGATCCTTGCTTTTTACGATGCGCAAGGTATCATGATCGTTCTTGTACGAGTTCGAGTAGATAACGATCGCTACCGAATCATTAAGGGCCTTTGAATTGTGGATCACGATGGTGGATCCTTTGTAGCTGTCTCGGTCGGCTCCGGGAATCTTCTTGTAAAATTGAGCGGCAATATCGAGGTAGCTTATGTTGACGGAATCTTGTACCATGTAATCTTTGGCCTCATCGAATTTTCCATCCAATGCTGCCCTGATGAACAGACGGGCAGCATCTAGCTCGTTTTCGGCATTGACCTTTTTTTCTTGCGTGGGTTCACAGCTCAATAAGAGCAACAGTATGCTCATGAGCGGTAGGAGAAATTTTTTTTGCATACGGCAATTTACAAAGAAACAGATTGGTCAGAAGCTATGTTTTGTTGTGGGTCAGGCCCTGGTCTGCTCTTTTTCGTGTTCCTGGTTATAGGCGCGCAGTATCTGCTTGACCAGTCGGTGTCTTACCACATCTTCTTCATCGAGCTCAATATGGCCAAT
>DNMB01000154.1 GCA_003489485.1 Chitinophagaceae bacterium
GGTTAAGCGTATGGGCGGTATTGGGACTACCGTCTTCGTTGATCAGGTAATCTGCATTGCCATGATCGCTGGTCAGAAAGACCGTGTAACCACTCTTAAGCGCCTTGGGTATCAAAGTTGCCACACAGCGGTCAACGGTTTCGGCTGCCTGCTTGGCGGCCTCCCAAATGCCGGTGTGGCCGACCATATCGGTATTGGCATAGTTGAGACAGATAAAGCTGGCCGATGCCGTTTCGATCTCGGGCAAGATAGCCTCCGTTACCTCTTGCGCACTCATGGAGGGTTGCAAGTCGTAGGTGGCTACTTTCGGAGAAGGGATCATGATCCTTTTTTCGCCTGCAAAGGGTTGCTCTCTTCCACCACTAAAGAAAAAACTTACATGCGGATATTTTTCCGTTTCGGCGATACGGATCTGCGACAGACCCGCCCCCGCAATGACTTCTCCCAGTGTATTGTTCAGATTATCGGTCTCAAAAATTACGTTTACGCCCTGGTAGGTTTTATCGTATTCGGTAAGGGTTGTGTAGTGCAGCGAGAGTTTTTGCATCTCGAAATCGGGCAGATCGGTTTGCGTAAGTACCTGCGTAATTTCTCTGCAACGATCGGTGCGAAAATTAAAACAGATCACGGCATCGCCTTCTTGTATACGGCCCACCGGTCGTTGCGATTCATCTACAATCACTGTGGGAACGATAAATTCATCGGTCATTTTATTCGCATAGGCTTCTTCCATCGCAACGACTGCATCTTGAGCGTATGCGCCTTTACCCAGCACCAGGGCATCATAAGCGAGTTTGACTCTTTCCCAACGTTTATCGCGGTCCATTGCAAAATAGCGACCGCTTACACTGGCGATGGTACCGGTCTGCCCTTGCAAATAGGTTTGAAGTTCGCGCATAAAACCAAGCCCGCTTTTAGGATCGCAGTCGCGTCCGTCGGTAAAGGCATGTACGAATACTTGCTGAAGGCCTTTTGTAGCACAGCATGCAATGATCGCTTTTAGATGGTCAATATGAGAATGTACGCCCCCGTTACTGACCAGTCCCATCAGATGAAGGGCCTTATTATTTTTCAGCGCATAGTCGATGCTGCGCAGTAAGACAGGGTTCGAAAAAATGGAGCGATCGGCTACGGCCAAATTGATGCGCTGTAGTTCTTGGTATACGATTCTTCCGGCACCCAGATTGAGATGTCCTACCTCGGAGTTTCCCATCTGGCCCTCGGGCAGTCCTACGGCCTCCCCGCAGGTGACCAGGGTGCTGTTCGGATAACGGGAGTAAAGCGAATCGATGAACGGCGTGTTGGCTGCAGCGATGGCATCGGCAGCGGGCACCTTTCCGAGCCCCCATCCATCCATTATCACCAACATGGTTTTTTTCATACGTTGCGACTAATCAGCAAAGGTACAGCCAAAAATGCTGTATTTTAGTGATCATGAAAATTCAACTGCTCTTACTGGGCTTACTTTTTTTCGCTCCCCATTTTTTTTCGAGGGCAATGCCTGGGCAAGACACGCTCGAGTCGGTGATCGCTGCTATCAAGGCCGGCAACGCATCGCAGCTGGCCAGTCGCTTTGAGCAGAAGCTGACCCTGACACTACCGGACCAATCTTCTCAGGTAAGCAAGTCGCAGGCTCAAACGGCCATCACAAAATTCTTTGCGGCCAATCCTGTGACCGGTTTTGAGTTAAAGCACCGTGGCAACGCACCGGGCGGTGCCTTTGCTATGGGAACCCTTCTTACCGAGAAAGGACAGTTTCGGGTAAATATTTTTATGTCGGCTACTGGTTCAAAGGGGGGCGTCAGAGAGCTTCGTATTCAAACCATGGATTAAGCGCTAATTTTACTCCCATGGATCCCGATGTATTTTACCGCTTTGTAGAGCTGGCTCTAGAAGAAGATCTGGGAGACGGCGATCATTCAACCCTATCTTGTATTTCGGCTACGGCCCGGGGCAAGGCGGTATTAAAAGTAAAGCAAGACGCCGTGCTGGCGGGCATGGAAGTGGCCGAGAAAATTTTTCTGCATAAAGACCCTTCAGCTCGCTTTACTTCTTTTAAAAAGGATGGCGATAGGGTCCTCGCGGGTGATATTGCATTTGAGGTGGAGTCATTTGCCACCGTGATCTTACAATGTGAGCGGCTTGTGCTCAATTGCATGCAGCGCATGAGCGGAATTGCCACCCTCACTCGAGAATATGTAACGCTTTTGCAGGGTTGTCGCACCCGTTTGCTCGATACACGCAAGACCACTCCGAATTTTCGGTTGCTCGAAAAAGAGGCTGTTCGTATTGGCGGGGCACTCAATCACCGCTTTGGTCTTTACGATATGATCATGCTAAAAGATAATCATATTGATTTTTGCGGCAGCATCACCAAAGCGGTCGACCGGGCCTGGCACTATGTACAGCAAAAGAAACCCTCACTTTCTATCGAAGTAGAGACGCGCTCACTGCAAGAAGTGATCGAAGTTGTTGCTTGTGGAAAGCAAAAAGTAAAACGGATCATGCTCGATAATTTTTCGCCCGAGCTATTGCGCCAGGCATTGACCTATATTGAAGAGCATTCCGAAAAAGGTACTTTCGAAACCGAGGCCAGCGGCGGGATCACCCAAGCGAATATTCGAAACTACGCCGATACCGGCGTTGATTTTATTAGTGTGGGGGCGCTGATTCATCAGGCAAAAAGTATCGATCTGAGTCTTAAGGCCTCTTTGTTTACCAACACGAACTGATATGTCTAAGAAAAACAAGGCGGATACCCGTGGGTTTGTCTATAGTACCGATCCTAATTTTTCGTATCAGCCCGAAACCGATCCGCAACAAGAAACGTTGGCTCCTTCAAAGCAGCGCTTACGGATCGTGCTCGATACCAAGCAACGTGCCGGCAAGGCCGTTACACTCGTAACCGGATTTCTAGGATCATCAGATGATCTCGAACTATTGGGTAAGCAGCTTCGAAACTACTGTGGTACCGGCGGTGCGGTAAAAGAAGGCGAGATACTGGTGCAAGGAGACCAGCGCAATAAGGTCAAGCAGTATTTGCAAAAGCAGGGGTATGGCGTTTACTGACCCTGTGCCAGACTGTATGCCTTTTGATCGCCCCATTGGTTGAGCAATTCTACCGAACAAACTTTAACGTGTTTGCTGACTCGCTCGTAAAGGGCGATGATATCGGCTTGCTGCAGGGCCTTTTCGTTGCTGCTCTCAAAACGCGCCCGGTATTGATTGACCAGGTTCGTGTATACAGAGCCTGTGGGCCATACCTGCGTTCCGCGGTTACTGATCGTAACCAGCTTAAAGAGATCTTTTGTCTGCGCTTCTAGCAGCGCGGCAAGTGCTGAGGGTTGTTGATTGCATTGTATAAAGAGATCGGCGCCCACGATGGCTTCCGATTTTTGTTGACCGGACTCAAGCATGGGGTGTACGGTGATAGCTGCAGCGGGGCTGTAAGTAGAAGCATTGCTTGCGAACGCAACGGCACCTTCTTGGGGAATTTTTCCAAAATTGCCTATGATGGCATCGGCAAATTCGGTCGTGTTGACGGCGGGAATGGCTTTGTTACCAAAGTCGCCGGTGTGCACGCCACTTTCGAGTGTATAGCGCAGCGCGTTTTCTATAGTAGCCGCATTGTCAAAAAGACCAACGTGACGAAGCATGGCCAGTCCGCTCAGCAGCAGTGCGGTGGGATTGGCAAGATTTTTTCCGGCAATATCAGGTGCCGTGCCGTGTACGGCTTCAAAGATCGAAATATGATCTCCGATATTGGCAGAAGGGGCAAAGCCCAGGCCACCGACCAATCCTGCGCAGAGGTCCGACACGATATCACCTTGTAAATTGGGTAGTACCACCACATCAAAAAGATCGGGGCGGGTAACCAGTTTCATGCAAAGGTCATCTACGATGATATCGTCTGCCTTGAGGTGCGGATATTCTTTGGCGACCTCATAGAAGCACTCCAAAAACAGCCCGTCGGTGATCTTCATGATGTTGGCCTTGTGTCCGCAACTGATACGCTTTGCATTTTTTTTGCTGGCCATCTCGAAGGCATAGCGCATTACCTGCATACTGCCGGGTCTTGTAATGAAGCGACGGCAAAGCGCCACATCTTGTGTGAGCATATGCTCTATGCCGCCATACGTGTCTTCGATATTCTCTCGCACGATCGTGATATTGATGGGAATGCCGGCCTTGCTGAACACGGTGTCTACGCCATGGAGCGATTTAAAGACGCGTTTATTGGCATAGGTGTTCCAGGTCTTGCGTGCGGTCACGTTGATGCTCTTGACCCCTTTTCCCTTGGGCGTTTCCATAGGCCCTTTAAAGAGCAAGCCCAGTTGCTCGATGGTTTGTTTAGCCTCGGGCGTCATGCCATTGTTAAAACCTTTATCAAAAACCCACTTTCCCATCTCTACCATTTCGTATTGAAGGGGAACGTTATTGGCTTTAAAAATGCGCAGGACGGCTTCCATTATTTCGGGTCCGATTCCATCTCCTTTGGCTACCGCGATCTTCATATTGGTTGTTTTTGCCCGGCAAAGGTAAGCCGCAAAAACTTAATTGGATACTTATCATTTTCATTAATTTTATACCATGGCATCGATGATATCAGAGGGTGTGCAGGTAAGCGTAGAGACCTTTTATCAAGAGGACTACAGCAATCCTTTGCAATCCGAATACATGTTCGCCTACCGTATCGTGCTGGAGAATTACAATTCTTTTCCGGTAAAGCTTCATCGTCGTCATTGGTTTATTTTCGATAGCAATGCCACGCACCGCGAGGTAGAGGGAGAAGGCGTTGTCGGTGTGCAACCCGTGTTGCAGCCGGGCGAACGCTACCAATACGTAAGCGGATGCAATCTGCGCACCGAAATGGGCAGAATGTACGGCACCTATCAAATGGAAAATCTGGAGACCCGTCAGCTCTTTACGGTAAATATCCCCAGCTTCGAGATGATCGTTCCGTTCAAGAACAATTGATCGCTTCTCGCTTCCACTAATTTTTTTTGAACTCTTACTTGGGTTTGTACTTGGCCTGCTCCAGCAAGGTGGCAGCAGGGGTCTTCATGATGTCAGAA
This sequence comes from Chitinophagaceae bacterium, assembly GCA_003489485.1. GTDB lineage: Bacteria > Bacteroidota > Bacteroidia > Chitinophagales > Chitinophagaceae > JJ008. Next base: position 5,076 of record DNMB01000154.1, read on the forward strand.
GGATGCATCTCGCTATGGTTATCGGCATATTTTTTTACGATCTGCCAACCGATCCAGGTACCGAGGTTGCCGGGTGAATACTCTTGCGATAATCCCTGTGTAAAGGGGGCTTCTCCCAGATAGGTCTGGATCACTATAGGATTTAGCGAGTTCAGGTCTTCGCTTTTGAGCAGATGACTCCAGATCAGACCTTCATTTTCTTTGCACCAGTCAAGTTGTGTTGTAGTATATCCGGTGATCAGCGAATCGGGATGATAGGGTAGCAGCAAGGAGGCTAGATACCAGTACTTGCCTCTCTCTACCATTTGTTCTACTAGTGGCAGCTCGGCCACATGGGGCGGAAACATATCTTCTGCAATGGCTTTGATAACACCGGGCACAATGTACTGCGGCGCAAATCTTCTGCTCAGGTAGCTTGGATACAGCGTTTGCAGATCGGCGCTTTGGTACGCAAAGAAATCGCTTCCTGCAAATTGTTGAAGGCCCACTGCGGTTCCACTGCGCACGGTAGCGACGCCGGGTGCATCGAAGGGTCCTGTAAAAAATGTGATGGTGCCGGTCTTATACGAAGGAAAATAATACTGAAGGTAGCTAAAGCTCGTTTGCAATTCTTTTTCGATACTTCTAATATCGGCGAACCGAGGCTGCAGTGAATCTTGCACACTTCGGTAAGCGCCGATAAATTGTCTTACGGTTCGCTGCGTGGTGCTATCGGCCGGATCGCCACTTACGCCCAGAATAAACTGCATGTATTCGGGGTAGAATGCTGAGAAATTTTTGGCAAGGCTGTCTAGCCCGGTAGCGAGTTGCGTGGTATCGAGCGCAAAAAAAGCCTGGTCAAAGCGGGCCAGTGTAACCTTGGTTTTAATATGACTCACATCGGGCGTTCGGTGGGAGGGGCTACAGCTGCCTAGCAGTGCCCAACAGCCAAGCAGTACCCAAAATTGCCGTTGCATAGAAGCAAAGGTACGCAACCAAACAATGGCGTACTTTTGCCCCTATGAAGATCGCCATCGCGCAGCAGAACTATCACATTGGCAATTTTGCAGGCAATACGGGCAAGATCATCGATGCCATTGCCGACGCAAAAAAAGCCGGGGCGGCCTTGGTGATCTTTTCGGAGTTGGCGGTCTGTGGCTATCCTCCGCGCGATTTTTTGGAATTCGATGATTTTATTGACCAGTGCGAGGCTTGCCTGGACCAGATCAAACCGCACACGCAAGGGATCGGTGTGTTGGTCGGTGCTCCTGACCGCAATCCCTCTTCGAAAGGAAAAAGATTGTTCAATGCAGCCTATTTTCTGCACGATGGAGAGATCAGAGCGGTCGTTCACAAGACCTGCCTGCCGACCTATGATGTGTTCGATGAGTACCGCTACTTTGAGCCCGCCAGTGCTTGGAATTTGATCGATTTTAAAGGAAAGAAACTGGCCGTTACCATTTGCGAGGATATTTGGAATCTTGGCGATAATCCATTGTATACGCACTGCCCCATGGACCAGCTCATCGGGCAGCGCCCCGACATTATCTTGAATTTATCGGCGTCTCCCTTTGATTATACCCATGTAGAGGACCGAAAGGCCATCGTAAAGCGAAACGTACTTCGTTATGGCATACCGCTTGTGTATTGTAATGCGGTGGGCAGCCAGACCGAGATCGTTTTTGATGGCGGATCGCTGGTCATGGACAAGGATGCGAATCTGATCGCGCAGCTACCGTTGTTTCAGGAGTCATTGCAATTTGTTAACTGGAACGAGGAGGGTTCGTTCACAGAATCGTCTTTGCAGACCGCTGACCAGCTACCCGATGCAGAGCTCGATCCGCTTCGTCTGGAGCCGGAGCTATGCACTGCACAGATCAAAGAGGCAATAGTAAGTGGTATAAGGGATTATTTTTCTAAAATGGGTTTTACCAAGGCGGTC
>DNMB01000040.1:0-3235 GCA_003489485.1 Chitinophagaceae bacterium
TGTTTAATTTATTTGACTTTTAGTTAAACATTATCAGCCGCATCCTTGTTCTAATATTGTAACTTTATCCCTCTTAATTAAGGAACTATGGAACACCAAGTGGCGGTATATCGAAAAGAGCATTTCAATGCCGCCCACCGACTGTACAATCCCAGTTTGTCGGCAGCAGAGAACGATGCAACGTTTGGAAAATGCGCCTATCCTAATTACCATGGACATAACTATGAGCTGATCGTAAAAATTACGGGCGAACCCGATCCACTCACAGGGTACGTGGTCGATATGAAATGGATCAGCGATCTGGTTCAACAGCAGGTGGTGGAGCGCTTCGATCATCGCAACCTGAATCTTGACACGGCAGAGTTTACGTCTTTAAATCCAACGGCAGAAAACATCGCCATAGTGATCTACGATTTGCTTCGACCGCACATTGCATCGCAACACGACCTCCAGATTCGCCTCTACGAGACGCCTCGCAATTTTGTAGAATATCCCGCATAAATTAAATTCCCTACCATGGCCTACCACAAATCCGAGCATTATGATGAGAACGCGACCACCGCGCTCACTAAAAGTTATAAAGAAGCCATTGCTTGGTTAGGAGAGGATCCCGATAGAGAAGGACTGCTCAAGACCCCCGAAAGGGTGGCCAAGGCCATGCAGTTCCTAACGCAAGGATACCAGCTCGATGCCAAGGCGATCTTGAATTCGGCCAAATTTCACGAGGATGTCAGTGAGATGATCGTGGTCAAAGACATAGAGGTCTTTAGTATGTGCGAGCATCATATGTTGCCCTTTTTTGGCAAGGCGCACGTGGCCTATATTCCGAATGGATGGATCACCGGTCTTAGTAAGGTGGCGCGGGTGGTAGATGTGTTTGCAAGAAGAATGCAAGTACAAGAAAGACTCACCATTCAGATAAAGGATGCTATTAAAGAAACGCTCAATCCGCTCGGCGTGGCAGTGGTGGTAGAGGCACAGCATCTTTGTATGATGATGCGCGGGGTACAGAAACAGAATTCAGTGACCTCGACCTCTGCCTTTGACGGGGAGTTTCATAAAAATTCTACCCGAAGTGAATTTATGCGTCTGATAGGCGCTAAGTTAAATTAACCAACCTGATGCTATGAAGCATGCTTATGTTTTTCCCGGACAAGGTTCTCAGTTTCCGGGTATGGCCAAGAACCATTACGACCAATCTGCCTTTGCCAAAAAAATTGTGGAGCAGGCTAACGAGCTGCTCGGTTTTCGTCTTTCTGATATTATGTTCTCGGGTTCCGAAGAAGATCTTCGTCGCACCGATGTAACTCAGCCGGCTATTTTCTTGCATTCCATTGTGGCGTACAAAAGTATCGAAGGCGTTAAGCCCGACATGGTGGCCGGTCACTCACTGGGTGAATTCTCAGCGCTTGTAGCAGCAGGTGTATTGAGTTTTGAGGACGCACTCAAACTAGTAGCCGCTCGCGCTAGTGCGATGCAGCATGCTTGCGAGCACCAGCCTGGTACCATGGCGGCTATTTTGGGACTTGCAGACGAGCGGGTCGCAGAGATCTGCTCACAGATCGACGATGTGGTGGTGCCTGCAAATTATAATTGCCCCGGACAACTCGTGATCAGTGGATCGGTATCCGGTATAGAAAAGGCCTGTGCTGCATTAAAAGAAGCCGGTGCCAAAAGAGCACTGGTATTGCCCGTAGGTGGGGCCTTTCACTCACCGCTGATGAAATCGGCCGAAGAGATGTTAAAGACCGCCATTCAATCGGCCTCATTTTATCAACCTGTTTGTCCGGTATACCAGAACGTAGTGGCGCGGGCCATTATGAACGCGGATGAGATCAAGCAAAATCTGATCAATCAACTTACCGGTCCTGTCAAATGGACCCAAACCATTCAAGCCATGGTCGCGGATGGCGCTACGCAGTTTACCGAAGTGGGACCCGGAAAAGTATTGCAGGGACTTATTCAAAAGATCAGCAAGGATTCTGTCGTGGCCTCTGTCGGATAGCAACGAATAGCTACCTATTCAATTTTATCTCGATAGCGCCGTTCAGCCACTGTGCATCGAATGAGGCTTGGTATTTTTTGTAAAAATGAATGGCCGGCTCATTCCAGTCCAATACCTGCCAGCATACTCTGGCCATCTTCTTTTCTTTGGCCTCTTGTAATATCGTTTCAAATAGAGCGGCTCCAATACCTTTTCCGCGCAAGGGGGCGGTAACGATAATATCCTCTAAATAGAGACATTGTCCCTTCCAGGTAGAATAGCGAATGTAATAAAGCGCAAAACCTTGTATGCCGTTCTCGTCTTCTGCCACAAAGGCCCACCACACAGGAGTTTTTCCAAAACCACTTTCTTCGAAATGAGCGGCACTCACTGTGACCTCATGCGGAGCTTTCTCATAATCGGCCAGCTCCTGGATCAATTGCAGCAGACGAGGGCAATCTTCTCTTCGAGCGGGTCGTATGGTCAGTAGGGGAGACAAAGTTTTTATTGAAGGGCTTGGTGGAGATCAGCAATAATATCGGCTGCGGTTTCAATGCCCACATGCATACGGATCAACCCATCGGTAATACCATATTTTTCTTTCTCTTCTTTGGGAACACTGAAATGCGTCATCGATGCTGGATGAGACAGCAAGGTGTCGCAGGTGCCCAGTGATACGGCCCGCACGCAGAACTGCAACTTGTTCATAAAGTCGATGCCACCTTGTAGTCCTTTCTTGAGTTCAAAACTCAGCAAGGCACCGGGATGACGCATTTGTTTTGCCGAGATGGCATGATCTGGATGCGACGACAGTCCGGTATAATTTACCTTGGCTACTGCAGGGTGGTTCTCTAAAAAAGCGGCCACCTGCTCGGCGTTGTTACAATGCTTGTCCATCCTTACCTCAAGTGTTTTGATACCCTGCGTTAAGAGATAGGCATCAAAGGGGCTGGCGCAGGCGCCGGTCGTGCGAAAGAATTTGCCGATGGAGGTTTTCATGCGCTCCACGTCTTTTCCAAGTAGTATTCCTCCAATGGCAGTTCCGTGTCCATTCAAGAATTTAGTGGTAGAATGAATAATAAAATCCGCGCCGTGGGCGAAGGGTTGTTGCAAGTAGGGAGTAGCGAACGTATTATCACATGCTACCAGGCAATTATATTTTTTGGCAAGTGCACCAAGCGCTGCAAGGTCTACGCATTGTAGGGTGGGATTGGCAGGCGTTTCGAGGTAGAGCATCTTGATGGAGCGATC
>DNMB01000040.1:3625-8757 GCA_003489485.1 Chitinophagaceae bacterium
CCAAAGCGTGGTAAAATACGATGAACGAGTTCGTCGGTTCCTCCGTACAACGAAAAATGAGAGAGAATCTTATCGCCTTGGTTGAGCGTACTCATCATCAGCGTAGTGATGGCGGCCATGCCCGAGGCATGCAAAATACCTTTTGCTTCCAGATCCAGTCCGTATGTTTCGAGCAATGCGATCTTTTCTTCTGCTTCGGTTACCGTAGGATTGCCCCATCTTGCATAGATGTATCCGGGCTCTTGTCCGGTAAAGCGATGCATGCCTTGCTCCGCACTATCAAACACGTAGGTGCTACTGGCATAAATGGGAGTCAGGTGCGCATGCGAGGAATCGGATCGGTGTCCTCCGTGAACGGCAACGGATCCCCAGCCTTTTGCAGGTGTTGTTTTTTTCATAGGGCAAAACTGTTACTGTTTGGTGTCGTAGGCCCATTTAACCCAAATGGCACCCCATGTAAATCCTCCTCCGAAGGCTGCCAGAATAATGTTATCTCCTTTTTTGAGTTTGGATTCCCACTCCCACAAACATAAGGGAATTGTGGCGGCCGTGGTATTGCCATATCGCTCAATATTGATCATTACTTTTTCGGTAGTAAGTCCCATTCGGCTGGCAGTGGCATCGATGATGCGAAGGTTGGCTTGGTGTGGTACCAGCCAGGCAATATCGGCTCCGGTTAGCTGGTTGCGCTCCATTAATTCTGCGCTAACATCGGCCATTCCCTTTACGGCAAACTTAAATACCGCTTGCCCTTCTTGATACGCGTAGTGCTCTCTATTGGCTACTGTTTCTTGACTGGCCGGACGAAGTGATCCGCCCGCTTTCATGTGCAAATAGCTGGCTCCTGTGCCATCCGAGCGTAAGATGCTGTCTCTGATGCCGAGTTCTTCTGTGCCGGGTTCTAACAGCACGGCGCCTGCTCCATCACCAAAGATGATGCAGGTGGCTCTGTCTTGGTAGTCGACGATCGAACTCATCTTGTCGGCACCACAGACCACTACTTTTTTGTAGCGACCGCTTTCGATCAGTGCAGCACCCTGTGCCAAGGCGAATAAAAATCCGGAGCAGGCAGCAGAAAGGTCATATCCCCAGGCTTGTGTGGCTCCGATCTTCGCACAAACTAAATTGGCCGTGGATGGAAAGACCATATCGGGGGTAACGGTGCCCACGATCAGGCAGTCGATCTCTTCGGGTCGTATTCCTCTTTTTGTACAGAGTTCAAGCACCGCCGGTACCACCATATCGGAGGTGGCTTTTCCTTCTTCTTTTTGAATTCTTCTCTCTGCAATACCGGTACGGGTACGGATCCATTCATCGTTGGTGTCGACCATTTTTTCGAGATCGAAATTGGTGAGTTTGTCTTCGGGAACATACCCGCCAACCGCGGTAATAACGGCTTGAATCTTAGTCTGCATGGGCTAGGGTTGAAAAATTGGGCAAAGTTAAGGTAAAGCACTGCTGCCCCCTTAACTTGCAGTATGATCAGCTTTTTAAAAGGAAAGTTCATTCACAAATCACCTGCCCAGGTTTGGATGGATGTGGGAGGAGTAGGGTACGAGGTCAACATAAGTTTAAATACGTATTCAAAAATTCAGGACCTCTCGGAAGGCATGCTCTATACCCATTTGCTCATCAGAGAAGATGCCCATCTGCTGTTTGGTTTTGGCGAACTCTCCGAAAGGGATATATTTCAACATCTTATAAGCGTTTCGGGGATCGGCGCCAGCACGGCAAGGGTGATGCTTTCTTACATGAAACCCGAGGAACTGGCCGGGGCTATTTTAAGGGGCGATACCCGTTCGCTGGAGGCCATCAAAGGGATCGGGAAAAAGACGGCCGAACGGATGGTGCTGGAGCTCAAGGACAAGCTTGCAAAACATCCTCTTGAAGCAAATAATTCACCTCTGATAAACAATACTTTGCAACAAGATTCGTTAAATGCACTGATGGCTTTGGGCATCAGTCGGCAAGCGGCTGCACAGGCTCTTGAAAAGGTGCTCAAAACCCACCCGGACCTGGGTACTGAAGAGTTGATCAAGCAGACACTTCGTTCACTGTAGTCCGATCCAAAACTAACCATCAGAGAAGATTGATTCGTTTCGCAGCAAATATTGTTGGGCCCATTTTTATTTTGATCTCTTCGTGGGCGTTTTGTCTTCCGGCAGGGGCTGCTGCCTCTCCTTTTTTTGCAGATACGCTTCGCTATCCCCTCTATGATCGTTACGCTAATCCTTATGTGCAGCGCCAGTCATTTGGATTTAACCTGCGCGATACCGGTGTTATCAGAAGAAGGGTAGAGTACGATCCCGTAACAAGAAGTTACTATAGCACCGAGATGATCGGTAACCGTAATTACAGAACCCCGGCCTCTTTTTCGATGCAAGAGTTTTTACAACTCAAGGGTCGCGAAGACGAAGTGGCGTATTTCCGCAAAAGGGCATCGATGCTAAGCGAAATGAACCGAAGACTCAATCGTCCTCGTTTTCGCGTCAGCAATGATTGGTACAACCGCATTATGGGCGTGGGGCCCGACGGCAAGGTCAAGATCGATATCAAACCTGCGGGGTATGTAGATTTTCTGGCCGGATACCAGGGGCAGAACATAAAAAATCCAACCCTTCCTGAGAGAGCTCGTCGCAACGGCGGGTTTGATTTTAACATGAGCTCTCAATTGCAAATGGACGCACAGATCGGGGAGAAGCTCAAACTCCCCATCAATTACAATACGCTGGCCAATTTTAATTTCGATAACCAGCTCAAACTCGATTTCAAGGGGCAAGACGATGATATCATCAAACAATTCGAGGCCGGTAATACCAGTTTCGCCTCTAAGGGTACGTTGATTCCGGGTGCGCAGTCATTGTTCGGGGTCAAGACGCAATTGCAATTTGGAAAGTTGTTTGTTACGACCGTACTCGCCGATCAGCGTTCGCAGCGCCAGTCAATGGGTGTGCAAGGAGGGGCCACGGCACAGCGATTTACGCTCAAGGCCGATGAATACGATGAGAACCGTCACTTTTTGATGGCCCATTATTTTCGCAACCAGTACAACCAGGCCATGAAGCAACTGCCGGTGGTCAATTCGCGCGTGCAGATCTTGCGCGTGGAGGCCTGGGTCACCAACCGCAATGGTACCACCACCGACACCCGCGATGTGGTAGCGTTCATGGATCTGGGAGAAAGCAGACCCTACTCTCCTTTGCTGACCGGTGGAGGCAATCCGCTTCCTCAAAACGGAGCGAACAATCTCTATTCGATGTTGGTGTCGAACCCTGCTTACAGAAATTCCTCGCAGGTACAATCGGCGCTGACCACATCAGGATTAACGCCGGTGCAGGATTTTGAAAAGACCTTTGCCCGCAAGTTGCAGCCCACCGAATATTATTTTAATCCGCAGATCGGATTTATTTCACTGAATCAACCCTTGCAACCCGACGAGGTTTTGGGCGTGGCCATTCAATACACCTACAACGGAAGAGTATACCAGCTCGGTGAGTTCTCGCAAGATGTGCCGCCTGATACGACGGGTAATTTGCAGCGAGTCTTGTTCTTGAAATTGCTCAAAGCCACTTCGCAGCGTACCATGTTGCCCATTTGGGATCTGATGATGAAGAACGTTTACTCGGTGGGGTTCGGACAGCTCGAAAGGCAAGACTTTAGTTTGGACATCTTGTACGAAGAGCCTTCGTTGGGTGAGAAGCGCTACTTGCCCCCGGCCGATGTAATCGATCAGTACAAGGGAATGCCGATCATCTCGCAGGTAAATTTGGATCGTCTCAATAACCAGAACGATCCGCAGCCCGATGGTGTATTCGATTTCATAGAGGGCTTTACCGTTATCTCTTCGCAGAGTCGAATAATTTTTCCGGTCTTGGAACCCTTTGGTCACGACCTCGATTACATTTATCCCAATGCGGCCACTCGAAGCAAGTATCTTTTTTATCCGCTTTACGATACCATCAAAGCCATAGCGCAAACCTTTGCCAACCTGAATCGATTTAAACTTTTCGGGCGTTCTCGATCGGCCGGCTTTGGTGCGGGCGCCAATCCGATGGGAGGAATGAACGGCGGGGCCATGCCCGGGCAGGCCGGAAGCAGCGAGTACCAGTTGGGATTCAATATTCCCAGAGGATCGGTGAGTGTTACAGCGGGTGGACAATTATTAACGGAGAACGTAGACTACGAGATCAATTATGATCTGGGTACACTTCGTGTGGTGAATCCCTCTATCATCAGTGCCGGTATTCCGGTCAACATCAATTACGAGAATAACCAGGCCTTTGGGTTTCAGCAAAAGAACTTTTTGGGATTGCGTCTCGATTACCTGGCTAGCAAGCGACTGAGTCTGGGGGGAACGGTCGTACGGTTAGGCGAAAGACCATTTTTCATCAAGCAATCCTATGGCGAAGATCCGATCCGCAATGCTATGTACGGATTTGATCTCGACTACCGAAACGATCTGCCGCGTCTCACTAAGATGCTTGATAAACTTCCTTTCTACGCTGCCAAAGGTCCTTCTTCTATTACGGCCTACGCCGAAGCGGCGGTTTTACAACCCGGACATGCCCGACAGATCAATGGAACGAATTATGATGGCACACCACAACGATCGGGGCAGGTGTACATCGATGACTTCGAAGGGGCAAGGGCGGCCATCGATCTTCGCTTTCCGCTGCTGAGTTGGACGCTGGCCTCTGTACCGCAGGGTAACGGACTCTTTCCGGAGGCTTCGCTCAACGACGATCTTCGAAGTGGCCGTAACAGAGCTAAACTTTCTTGGTATAACATTGAGCCGGTCTTGCAAGAGAAGCGAAGCCCGAACAATCCCATCAATGATGTGAATGAACTCTCTGACCCGCGGGTCAGACAGGTATTGCAACGCGAGATCTTTCCTCGTCGCAGTACGCAGTTCGGAGAAGGGTTGCTCACCACTTTCGATCTGGCCTTTTATCCAAAAGAGAGAGGACCATACAATTTCGAGACCGATCCCAATCGGATCAATGCGTTGGGTGCGTTGCGCAATCCTCGCAATGCCTGGGGAGGACTGATGCGTAACATCGACCAAACCGATTTTGAAACGGGTAATATTGAATTCATTGAGTTTTGGTTGCAAGATCCCTTTATCAATAACG
>DNMB01000108.1:0-1657 GCA_003489485.1 Chitinophagaceae bacterium
GGCAGTACGATTTTTTCATCACCCGTCTTATTGTTACGCCATCCGCAGAGTCGGTTGCTGCTGTCCATAAGCAAGGACCGCGAACTTTCTCTTCGGGTAATGCCAAACGAGATCAGCGGTTCGTGCTGGTCATGGAATTCTATCAGTTTGCCTATGTGCAAATTGGTAAGAATGTCGGCATTGCAAGTAATAAAGGGTTGGTCTTCTTCGAAAAAAGATTTTGCCTTTAGCAGTCCTCCGCCGGTATCGAGTAGTTCGCCCCTTTCATCGCTGATCGAAATATCGGATCCCCAGCCTCGACTTTCTTTTACGGCCTCTTCGATCTGTTCGGCAAAGTGATGTACGTTGATGACCACGCTAAAGATGCCAAAGCCTTGCAGGTATTCAATATTACGCTGTAGTAAACTCTTGCCATTGACCGGGGCCAATGCTTTTGGGTGCTTGTCGGTCCAAGGCTTGAAACGCGTACCTAACCCGGCACAAAATATCATGGCGCGTGTGATCATAGAAACTACTTGTCTGCGGGGGTATTGATCCAGTTCTTTTCGTCTTGTACCACATGGTACAACTTTACCTTTACCTTGAACTTATTGCGTAAGTGTCTGGCCATTTCGTCCGCTGCATACACGCTGCGGTGTTGTCCGCCCGTACAACCAAATCCTACCATCAGACTTTCAAATCCTCTTTTGATATAATCCTCGACCGTCATATCTACGATATCGAAGACCGAATTGAGAAAAGCCGGCATTTTTGTTTGTTGCTCCAAGAAGTCACGAACCGGTTTGTCGCGACCGGTCAGCGATTTCATGCTATCGATGCGACCGGGATTTAAAATACCTCGGCAGTCGAACATAAAGCCGCCTCCGTTACCGGAATTATCAGGTGGATGCCCGTTGCGGTACGAGAAGCTGTATACGTTGACCTCGAGTGGAGTGGTCTCGCTGGCTTGTGTGGGCGTAAACTCGGCGATCACTTCGTCGCTAGTACAGAGGTCCAATATTTTTCTGAACTCCGGTACCGCAATGCCCACACTGTGTTGTCTCAAAAATTCTTTCAGGTTGCGAAGCGCAAGAGGTATGCTGGTCAAAAACTGTGCTTTGCGTTCAAATAAACCTCTGAATCCGTAGGCACCTAGTACTTGCAACAGCCTGATCAGTACATAGCCATTGTATTGGCTCTTGAATAATTTTCTATCGATCTTGGTCGCAATGGTCTTTTCGAACGCATCCATGTACTCTTCGAGCAGGCGTTGCTTCCAATCTTCAGAGAGATTTGCCCTTGCTTGCCAAAGCAGCGAAGCCAGGTCGTATTGGGGTGCTCCCTTCATGCCACCCTGGTAATCGATAAAGTGTACCTGTTCGTCTTCGCTTACCATTATGTTGCGACTCTGAAAGTCGCGGAACAGAAAATACTGGTACTCGGTGTGGGTCAAATAATTACTAAGGGCCTCAAAGTCGTCTATCAGTCTTTGTTTGTCGTATGGACGACGCAGCGCATCCAAAAAGTAATATTTGAAGTATAGCAGATCGGCCAAGATGGCTTGCTTGCCAAATTCCTTATTGGTAAGACATTTGTTATAGTTGAGCCCTTCGTCGCCCTTTACTTGCAGCGCAGCGAGTGCTGTAGTGGTTTTGGCAAAGAGTTGATAGACCTCATC
>DNMB01000108.1:2038-5375 GCA_003489485.1 Chitinophagaceae bacterium
TCTTGCAAATAGAATTGACGGTCTTCGCTGATGGCCAGGATCTCGGGCACCGCCAATCCTTTTTTCTTAAAATGCTCGCTGAAATAAAAGAAGGTTTCGTTCTCTTTGATGTTGTTCCCATAGGTGCCGATCACCGAATCTGTGGGGCCGTGTATTCGAAAATACCTGCGCTCGCTTCCACTTTGCGGAAGAACGTCAAGCGAGGTGGGGGCCACTCCTTTATAACGGGTGTACAGGGCGGTTACGGCATCGATCCAATGCTGCATGCAACAAATGTAGGTAACCCCTTTGATTTATAGGGGCCAAGGATACTAACACTCATTCGTTTTTTGTTAATTTTGCAAAGTCTTAACCCGGGCATGCCCGCACCTTATGGCTCAACCACAAATCGCCAAGATCAGGATCGTTACCGCAGCCAGTTTATTTGATGGGCATGATGCAGCCATCAACATCATGCGTCGCATCTTGCAACAGCAGGGAGCCGAGATCATTCACTTGGGTCATAACCGATCGGTAAAAGAGATCGTGGAGACAGCCATTGAAGAAGATGTGCAGGGAATCGCCATTACCAGCTATCAGGGAGGGCATGTGGAGTTCTTCAAGTACATGAAGGACCTATTGGTGCAAAACGGATGCGGCCATATCAAGATAGTAGGCGGCGGCGGCGGCACTATTTTGCCCTCCGAGATCGATGAGCTGCATGCCTATGGCATTGATCGCATCTTTTCGCCCGACGACGGACGCCGTTTAGGACTCGAGGGGATGATCGCCGAGGTGATCTCTATTTGTAAAAAAGCGGAGCCTGCCGACATCAATAGCTGCCCGGTCGATCCACTGGGCGAACAGCGACCCGTTATTCATATTGCCCGCGCCATCAGTTTGGCTGAGAAAGGAGAGTCTTATCAAGAGATGCTTAAGGGTGTCGTATCAGCGGCCAAGACCCAGGCTCCCGTTTTTGGTATTACCGGAACGGGAGGAGCCGGCAAAAGCAGTGTGACCGATGAGATCGTCAGAAGATATCTTAACAATTTTAGCGATAAGACCATTGCCGTGATCTCGGTCGATCCCTCGCGAAAAAAAACAGGTGGAGCCTTGTTGGGCGATCGTATTCGGATGAATGCTATCAATCATCCAAGAGCATACATGCGCTCGCTAGCCACCCGCGATGATAACACGGCGCTCAGCGCTGCGTTGCGCGATGCCGTTGCCATCTGCCAGCAGGCGGCCTTTGATCTCATCATCATTGAAACAGCCGGCGTGGGGCAAAGCGATGCCAGCATTCTCGATCACTGCCAGGTAAGTATGTACGTGATGACGCCTGAGTATGGAGCCGCTACCCAACTCGAAAAGATCAACATGCTCGACTATGCCGATCTGATCTGTCTTAACAAGTTCGACAAGGCCGGTGCACTCGATGCGCTCAATGATATTCGCAAACAATACAAACGCAATCATCAGCTCTTTGCTGCCAAAGACGAGGAGATTCCTGTAGTAGGTACCATGGCCAGCAAGTTCAATGATGAAGGTGTTAACAGGCTTTTTGAATTATTGCTGCAAAAGATCAGCGAGCGAACGGGTGTTCATTTTGGATCCACTCATTTTACCGCCACCGCACAACTTTCTCAAGCCATCATTCCATCGAGCCGGGTTCGGTATTTGGCGGAGATCGCCTCTAACAACCGCGAATATGATGCACTGGTCAAAGAGCAATCAGCCTTGGCCTCTAAGTTGTATCAGTTACAAGGAGTACTCGATAACCAAGAACTCAAGGCATCTGCGGATAAAAAAGTATATGCCGATCTTGTCTCTACCTTGCAGCAACAGATCGGTCATCTTACCGACAAACTCACTCCGGTCAGCCGAAAGCTCATCAAGAACTGGCCCGATAAAGTAGCGGCCTATCAAAAAGATTTTTACGAATACACCGTGCGCGATAAGGTCATCAGACAACCCATGACCAGCACCAGTCTCAGTGGTACTCGTGTGCCCAAGGTGGTGTTGCCCAAGTACAAAGACTGGGGTGATCTGTTGCAGTGGCAGGCACAAGAGAACGTGCCCGGACATTTTCCTTTTACAGCGGGTGTGTTTCCATTAAAGCGCGAAGGAGAAGATCCCACCCGTATGTTCGCAGGCGAAGGCGGTCCCGAAAGGACCAACAAACGTTTTCATTATGTGAGTGTCGACCAACCGGCAAAGCGGCTCTCTACCGCTTTTGATTCTGTTACGCTCTATGGAGAAGATCCCGATCATCGCCCCGACATCTATGGAAAGGTAGGTAACAGTGGTGTTAGCATCGCAACCGTAGATGATGCTAAAAAATTATACAGCGGCTTTGACCTTTGCGATCCAAAGACATCTGTCTCTATGACCATCAATGGTCCGGCTCCTATCATTTTGGCCTTTTTTATGAATGCCGCCATTGACCAGCAGTGCGAAAAAAAGATCGCAGCGCTAGGCATGCAGCACGCCATCGAAGAGGCATTCGCTAAAAAGTATGCTGGTCTTACCCGCCCTCGCTACAGTAATCCGTTAGCCCCCGATGGTTTACCGGACGGACACAACGGACTGGGCTTGGCGTTGCTGGGATTGAGCGGCGAAGATGTATTGCCGGCCGATCTCTATGCGGAGTGTAAGCAAGCTGCCTTGCAACAAGTGCGCGGCACGGTGCAAGCCGATATCTTAAAAGAAGACCAGGCGCAAAATACTTGCATCTTCTCTACCGAGTTCGCTCTTAAGTTGATGGGCGATGTGCAGGAGTATTTTACTGCGGAGCAGGTTCGAAATTTCTACTCCGTCTCCATCAGTGGTTATCATATTGCAGAGGCAGGTGCCAACCCTATTACGCAACTTGCCTTTACGCTGGCCAATGGATTCACCTTTGTTGAATACTATCTGAGCCGCGGCATGAACATCGATGATTTTGCGCCTAATCTTTCTTTCTTCTTCAGTAACGGCATGGATCCCGAGTATAGTGTGATCGGTAGAGTGGCACGTCGCATTTGGGCCAAGGCCATGAAGTATAAGTACAAGGCCAATAAGCGCAGCCAGATGTTAAAATATCATATTCAAACCTCCGGTCGCTCTTTGCATGCTCAAGAGATCGATTTTAACGATATCCGTACCACCTTGCAAGCGCTCTATGCCATTTATGATAATTGCAATTCGCTTCATACCAATGCTTACGATGAGGCCATTACCACACCCACCGAAGAGAGCGTGCGACGTGCCATGGCCATTCAGCTGATCATCAATCGCGAGCTGGGTTCTGCCAAGACCGAGAACATGACACAAGGATCTTTTGCCGTAGAAGAGCTCACAAACCTCGTTGAGGAGGCCG
>DNMB01000057.1:0-1079 GCA_003489485.1 Chitinophagaceae bacterium
AGCAAGAGCGCAAGTTGCCGGGGCGCTCCCTTCCAATTATTTAAAAGCTCTGCGAGTTTTTCTTCGGGTAAAAAACCCTCGTGAAGGGCGATATAGCGTTCGAACTTGGGCTGATAGGCCGCGGTCTTTTCGCTACCAGTGGTACGATAAGGCGCTGGTACGGCAGCGGCCATTACTTCTCCTTCAGCGCACATGTAATAATCTGCGATCCACTCCCATAAGCCTAAGGTAGCCTGGCTTACAAAAGGAGTTTCATCTAACTGCTGAATGATCTCTTTGACCTGCAACCCTGATGGCGCGTCGACACCGATCGATTTTATGATGCCTACATACTTTTTTTGCTTACCCAGATTGACCAGCACACGATGACCGGGCGAAAGCTGCCCTTGCAGAGAAGCCGGAATGGACCAAGTAAAATTTTGGGGAAGAGCAGCTGGTACAATAACCACTGCATATTGCTTCTTATGAATTACGCCCGCTGCCATCAACACACTAATGTAGCAAGAATTCAGCTGTTCGAAGATGACTTGATCCAAGGAGCCCTATATGCGATCAATTTCTCATGCATAAGAGCATAGACATCATCCCTAAGCCTTGATACTTCAGTGGCTCCATATTCCTCTACGGAGATCTCCTGCAGGTATACCACCCGGCTGGGTCCCGGTGTGAGCGAAGCGACACTTCTATAGTGCATTCGATCGAACGCATCCAAAAATAAAATGGGCTTGATGGGGGTACGGGTCTCTAATGCCACCCTAAAGGCCCCGTCGTAAAAGGACTTCAAAGGCTGATCGCTCATATTGAAGGTGCCCTCCGGAAAAACAAAAACGGAGATCTTTTTTCTAAGCAAGGCCTTTAATCTGCTGATACTGGCAGCGCGATTGGCAGGGTCGCTCCTATCGACGGTTACGGTGGCATTTCGATAAATGAAACCAAAAACAGGAAGTGACGCTGTCTCTGCCCTGGCCAACGGCCTGAAATGTTGTGGAATCGATTTTACCAAAATAACGGCATCGATAAAAGACAGATGATTGGCAACAAAAATGTAGGGTCGCCCCGGGTCATGCTGCACCTCGAAT
>DNMB01000057.1:1455-3028 GCA_003489485.1 Chitinophagaceae bacterium
TTGCAGATCCTGATCGACCAATTGCCGCCTGTGACCGGCCCACGCCATGATACTGCCAAAAAAAATGGGAACAGCAATAGCATGAGCGCTACAAAGACCAAGAGCGCATAAATATTATAAAGAAGCAACAGGGGTCGTTTCATGGCAAAAGCGATGGGTCGAAGTTACACTTTAGCAAGCATCTACGCGGGATGCTTTACTTTTGCACCTATGTCTTTAATTCGCTCTGTGGCCTTTCATACACTGGGCTGTAAATTGAACTATTCGGAGACCTCTTCGCTGGGCCGGTTGCTCGAAAAAGAGGGTTTCGAAAAAAAGGAGTTCGATGAGCAAGCCGATGTATATGTGATCAATACCTGCTCCGTTACGGACAATGCCGACAAGGAATGCCGTCAGTTGGTCAGAAGGATCCAGCGAAGAGCCCCGGAGAGCTATGTGGTCATAACGGGTTGCTACGCGCAGTTAAAGCCAAACGAGATCGCCTCCATTCCAGGAGTGGACCTGGTGCTGGGCGCTGCGGAGAAGTTCAACCTTCCGCATCATATTAAAAATCTGACTCACCAGGATGGCGTAAAGATCTGTAGCTGCGACATTGACGATGTAAACGGTTTTACGGCCTCTTGGTCCTCACAAGATCGCACCCGCAGTTTTTTAAAAGTGCAAGACGGATGCGACTACAACTGCTCATTTTGTACCATACCGCTAGCCAGAGGAAAAAGCCGAAGCGATAGTATCGCCAACGTGGTGGCCAACGTGCACGAGCTGGCCGCAGCCCAAACCAAAGAGATCGTACTGACCGGGGTCAACCTGGGAGACTTTGGCGAGGGAGAAGAGGATTTTTACCAACTGGTAAACGTACTGGACAATATCGATGGCATTGAACGCTACAGGATCTCCTCGATAGAACCCAATCTGCTTACCAAAGAGATCATCGAAACGGTGGCAAAGAGCAAACGCTTTATGCCGCACTTTCATGTTCCGCTACAAAGCGGGAGCAACCGTATACTGGGTATGATGCGAAGAAGATACAAGCGAGAGCTGTATGCCGAGCGAGTAGCCTGGATCAAAGAGTATATGCCACACGCCGCCATTGGAACTGACGTGATCGTGGGGTTTCCCGGAGAGAGCGATGAAGACTTTAACGAGACCTACGAATTTTTACAAGGACTTGCCGTTACCTACCTCCATGTGTTCACCTACTCAGAAAGAGATAATACGCTGGCAAAGACCTTAACAGATAGCGTTCCGATTGCTGTGCGGCACGAAAGAAACAAGAAACTTCGCCAACTCTCTTTCGTTAAAACAAAGCAGTTCACCTCACAATTTTACGATACCACCCGACCGGTGTTGTTCGAAAAGGCCGATCACGAGGGGATGATGGAGGGTTACACCGACAATTACATTCGGGTGCAAACTCCTTACCGAAAAGAGTGGATCAATTCGATCGTGGCGTGGAGAATTTAGAATTTTAACTACATTCGCCCTCCCGGAACGTTAGCTCAGTTGGTTTAGAGCACTACTTTGACAGAGTAGGGGTCACTGGTTCGAGTCCAGTACGTTCCACTTCCTTACT
>DNMB01000164.1:0-2767 GCA_003489485.1 Chitinophagaceae bacterium
GGCGAACCCTAAAACGTCTTTTTAATTCTGCCATAACAAGCCGGCAGCATAGAGCGAAACCGCTCATAGGTGGCCTGGGCGATGTTGCGGGTGTCGAAGGGAACAAATTGAACGAATTT
This sequence comes from Chitinophagaceae bacterium, assembly GCA_003489485.1. Lineage (GTDB taxonomy): Bacteria > Bacteroidota > Bacteroidia > Chitinophagales > Chitinophagaceae > JJ008. Next base: position 120 of record DNMB01000164.1, read on the forward strand.
TTTTTGTTCGCCAGCCCGTCGGCCATACTTGTACTCATTGGTAAACCAGCCATCTTCTTGTAACTGCACCTCGGTAAGCAAGGTGTTGGGAACGCTAATAAAAAACGCATCACCGCCGGCTGCAAAAGACGTGTTGCTCGTAACAGCAAGTTTTTGTTGACGCAGGGCCAAATAAGCTTCCTTGGCCGTTTCAATGGCAGGATCGATCAGCTCTACATGCGAAGCCAAGACAGTACGGTAGCGATACCCATTATTATCCTGATACGAATACAACTCGGTTAAAACAGAAGCGATGGTATCGCGTAAGTAGGGATAATGAGTACAACCCAGAATAAGGGTATTGAGCGGCTCACGATACTGTTGCTCGCGCATCTTTTCGAGTAACGAAACCAAATGATAACGTACGTAATTGACAGGATCGTTCAGCTGCATCTCGATGCAACGACCTTGGTCGTCGTACTCGCAAAGCAAACTGTTACCGGTCTTGACAAAACCATATACGCCCAACAAAGTGCTATCGATTTGATAGGTGGGATGACGAAGCGAGGGGCCCTTGTAAGCGGCACGAGTCGAGCGGGCTTGGTCAGATAAAAAACTCCAGTCGCGGTCAATACTCTCTGCCAACCCGAATCCTCCCTGGCTTACTATAGAGAGCGTACCGAGTTGCAGAGAATCAGCCATGGCTTGTAAGACCAGTGGATAGCCGTTTGAGGCAACAGTGCCCGCAGTGGCAAACACACCGACCGTTCCCTTTTTCTTTTGCAAGTAGCGAATAGCAGCGAGCGAACCGGCGTTGATGACGCCAACGACCGGTACACCCCCATTCGGTAAACCCGAAACATAGTTCTTTATGTCACCGATCGCATAAGCAGTGGCCGTATTGCAAGCCACGATCAACATCTTTACAGTTTCTTTGGGTAGCGGAGCAAATGAGTTTGCTGATGAATGAGCTGCAGTGCTACCCAAGAGAAAGGCCATATTCTTGAGCACATGCTCCTTTAATAGATCGGTTTTACCTGCGGCCGCATAGTTTCCATAGGGCATATTGGCTTGATCGGCCAGGTATTGAAAACGCTCCTTTGCAAAATCAGGAATACCATCCGCACCGGGAGCGCCATCGCTATTGCGAAAAGCATCCAAGGTGAGTATCGCCTCCAATACCGTCAACCCACCCGTACCGGAGTCAAAAACCCCAATGGGAAGTGTGTTGCGCTGCGCGGTGGCAGCAAATAGCAACAACAAACATGCTGAGAGAAAGAATGACTTCTTTATCATGATGGAAAGTTAAGGATATTCTCTACTTTTAAGATATGAAATTAGCTTGTTGGTCGGTAGGAAAAGCCCATGAATCTTACGTAAAAGAAGGGATCGATCAATTTACCAACCGTTTGCAACACTACTTTAAGACCGAATGGACCTTAGTGCCGGTGCCAAAATCGACCGGCATGCTCAGCGAAATTGATCTGCGACGAAAAGAAGCCGACACGATACTGGATTGGCTCGAAAAAGATGATTATCTCGTACTACTGGACGAGAAAGGAAAATCACTTAGCTCAGAGGGGCTGGCTACTTTCTTACAGACCCGCGCCAACGAAAGCACGAAAAAAATAGTTTTCTTGATCGGAGGCGCTTTTGGTGTAGACGAAAAAGTAAAAAAAAGAGCGCAATTCGTTTGGAGCCTGTCTTCTCTTGTCTTTCCGCATCAACTGGTCAGATTGATTTTGGCTGAACAACTGTACCGGGCCGCTACCATTATCCGCAACGAAAAGTACCATCACCCCTAACCTACTGCCTGCCATGATGAGCATTACCCTGGTCATAATTATTTTTACAGCACTGGTATCGATATCTGTTTTTGGACAAAGAAGAGCGATCGATCAATTGATCTTTGACCCGGCGGCCGTTACAAACCAAAACCAGTGGTATCGCTTTTTTACTTGTGGATTGATCCATGCAGACTGGGAGCATCTTCTGTTTAATATGCTGTCGTTGTATTTATTCGGACAAATCGTTGAACCGGCTTTTGAAAGTGACTATCTCTTTGCGGAGAATGGAAAGATGCTTTACCTGTTGCTCTATATACTGGCGCTACCTCTCTCACTGCTTCCGACCTATTTTCAACACAAGGACAACCGTCGCTACAGAAGCCTTGGGGCCTCCGGCGCTGTGAGCGCCATTGTATTTGCCGGCATATTGTTTAACCCCACTGCCAAGATGGGATTCTTCTTGATTCCACCGATCATTCCGGGGTACATTTTTGGCCCCTTGTATCTGTTGATCTCTGCATGGCTTGGAAAAAGAGGCGCAGACCAGATCAACCATAGCGCCCACATAAGCGGCGCCATTGCAGGGGTGGCCCTTACCTGTCTGCTGGCCTGGAGTTTGCAAACGTCGTATCAACCCTGGCAGCAATTTGTTTTGAAAGTAAGCAGAGAGTTTTAGCTAGCAACAGAAAATCGAACAGAAATCACTTGCTTGGTTTTGGCAGTGATCTTGGCTCTGTCATCAATGCGCATCCCTACCACCCACAAGATCTTTCCCTGCGATTCCAAGACCCAGGTTGTTTCTTTTTCTGAAAGCGCAAGTTTTTGATCGATGAAAAAACGAGATAGCTTTTTTTTCTTTCGCATGCCCAATGGATAGAAGTA
>DNMB01000164.1:3146-3481 GCA_003489485.1 Chitinophagaceae bacterium
TCCAACCAGGCATCGGCGGGTGTAGTAGGCAAGACTTGCCCATTATATGAAAACTCCGAAAACGACAGCATACCGCCTGCAAAACGAATGGTTTGCTCCTCTGAGTTTACCAATAGAGTTGAAGCTTCTTCGGAGCGGGTCGGTGATAGAAGCAAGAAGTTCCTGTTTCGGATGAGTCGGTAAGAGCCCCCGGCAGCTACAAGTTGTGCACCGGTAGTAGCCTGTAAGAGTTTTTGAATTTCACCAAGCTGCCCCGCCGAAAAACCAAATGAAGTGAAAAGCTCATGCAGCAAAGCTTGTCCGGAATAGCGCTGCAAAGCGCGAACGGATACTTT
>DNMB01000164.1:3856-5450 GCA_003489485.1 Chitinophagaceae bacterium
TGTTGGTAAAGCGATTCAATGGCATTAAATCGATCGATGGTGTGCACCAGATTTTCTTTGACCGTCGGATATACTTTTTCTACGGCAGGAAGAATGGTGTGACGAAAATAATTACGGGTATACTTTTCAGAGGCATTCGAAGAATCCTCTGCATACTCAAGCTCTTTTTCGGTGGCCAGTTGCAAAATTTCGTTTCGCCAAATAGAGAGTAACGGTCGTAAAATAGTACCCTGTCGGGCAGGAATTCCTGTTAAGCCTGCTAGTCCGGTCCCTCTAAAAAAATGCATGGCAACCGTTTCGGCATTATCATCTGCGTGATGGGCCGTAAGGATCCAAGCGATCTTACCAGATTGACCGGCGGCCAACGAGGCGAACCATTCATAGCGAAAGGTTCGCGCTGCTTCCTGAATAGAGAGACGCTGCTGGGTGGCATAGCCAGACAGATCGACCCTGTTGACGGAAACAGGTACTTTCCAAGCGGCGGCTAGCTTTCTCACCAACGCCTCATCTCGATCGCTCTCCGCGGCACGAAGTTGAAAATTACAATGTGCCAGCTCTATGTTGAGTCCGGCCTCCTTGCACAAATAAGCCAACACCACCGAATCTACTCCCCCGCTTATGGCCACAATAAATCGATCGCTTGCATTGACCGGGGCCAATTGCCGTAAAGCAGAAAGTATCTCAAAAGCTGGATTCATGTATACTAGTAACTTAATTCTTCCCATGCACTGCGTAGTTCGCCAAGCGCATGCTGATCGTTTTGTAATCGGGCCTGTTCCATTCCCTTTTCGTACACAACCAAGGCGGCGGCTTCTTCTCCGCTACTCTCCAGCAACTTGGCCAAATGATAGTAGCTACCCACGTACTGTGGATTTTCGTGCAACAGCTTTTCAAACAGATCCCTTGCTTTTTGTACATCTCCGATCTTTTGGTATTCCAACGCAAGGGCATGCTGTAAAAAAGAATCGGTGGGGCTGTCTTTTAAAAAAGCCATCAGTTTATCGATTCTTGTCATGGGCACTATCCTATTTAAACAAGTTAAAAAAGAGACCGAGAAAAATCACTTTTATCCGGCTTGGCTTATCTTTGCATAGTTGCATAGACAACTAAACAACATGCAATAGAGCAACTATGAAAATTCTGGTTTGCATCAGTAAAACACCGGATACTACAGCAAAAATAGCCTTCACGGAGAACAACACGAAATTCGAAACTGCGGGTGTGCAGTGGATCATTAACCCTTACGATGAGTGGTATGCGCTGGTCAGAGCCATCGAGATCAAAGAGGCCCAGCCAGACACCGTACTTCATTTGGCCACCGTTGGTCTGGCCGATGCCGATCCCATTATCAGAAAGGCCTTGGCCCTGGGCGGCGACGAAGCATTCAGAATTAATCTGGAGGGCGCCGACAGCTACCAGGTAGCCTTTCAATTGGCCCAGCTGATCGCTAAAGGCGAGTATGATCTTGTTTTGACCGGTAAGGAGACCATTGATTACAATGGCTCTTCGCTTGGAGGACTCATTGCCGGCATCAACGACCTACCCTACGTCAGTTTGGCCACCAAGCTGGATATAGCGGGCAATAAAGCCTCCG
>DNMB01000001.1 GCA_003489485.1 Chitinophagaceae bacterium
TCCGGTCGCAGCGGCCAGATCTATAATGACCGTACCGGCCCGCATGCTGCCGATCATTTGCTCCGTGATCAGAATGGGCGCTTTTTTACCGGGTATCTGAGCCGTGGTAATAACAATATCTGCCTTGGCCGCAGCCGCGGCGATCCGTTCAGCTTGCCGTTGCAAGTAATCTGCAGATTGTTCTACCGCATATCCACCGGCCTTGCTGGCATCGGCCGCCCCTTCTACTTCGATGAACTTAGCCCCCAGACTCATCACCTCTTCTTTTACCGCAGGGCGCGTATCAAATACCTCGACCACCGCACCCAATCGTTTGGCTGTAGCGATGGCCTGCAAACCCGCAACCCCGGCTCCCAAGATCAACACCTTGGCCGGAGCGATACTGCCGGCAGCGGTCATGAACATCGGAAAGTACCTGCTATACGTTGTGGCTGCCAGTAGAACGGCCTTGTATCCGGCAATGTTGGCTTGCGAACTGAGAATGTCCATTGCCTGCGCGCGCGTGGTGCGAGGCAACATGTCGAGCGAAAAACAGGTGATGTTATTACTGGCCACTGTAGTAGCCCACTCCTTTTGATAGAGTGGCTGGTAAGCTCCCACGATCACTTTTCCCTTTAAGGAGGGCAATAGATTCAAAGAGGGTGGATGGATACAAAGCACCACAGCGGACTGTTCGATAACTTCGGCCGCAGAAAGAACCCTTGCACCAACCTTACGATAAGCATCATCATCACAAAAAGCACGGACCCCGGCACCCTGCTCTACCACCACATCAATGCCTTTTTTTATAAGGGCCATTACGCCCTCGTCGGTAAGAGAGACCCGGGTCTCCGGTAAGGATTCACGCAATAGGCCAATGATCATAAAAATAAGTTATGCTAGAAAGTTGAACTAAGGTAGCGATTAAAACCGGATGCAGAAGTGTCGCACTTCTTTAAATTCCTGCTTAAAGAATACCAGCCCAACTTGAAAAAGATCGATGGTGCACCGCACATCGGGGTGTTGCTTGATGGCTTGCCAGGCCACTTTCATCTCAGCGCTCCAATGAATGTCATCTACGATAAAAATGGAATCGGAGTGTTTTTTCAAAAGCAATTGTTCGAAGTAGCGCAGCGTGGGCTCTTTTCTGTGATTGCCATCCAAGAACGCCAGATCGATGCCGGGCAGTTTTTCCAATACCGCGGCAAGGCACTCATCAAAATTAGCCTTGACCAGGGTAACGTTAGAGCAACCCCAGTGGTCGAAATTGGCCTGCGCCTTTTCGGCAACGGCCCAATTGCCCTCGATGGTCAAGATGCTTGCCTCGGGTCTGGCTAGTGAAAAAAGTGCCGTACTCAGGCCCAGCGACGTGCCCAATTCAATAACGTGATGCGGCTTGTAATAGCGTGCAATACGGTAAAGTAAGCGCCCCGTTCGAGGGGGCTTTGATACGCGAGCGGCCAGATCGGCCACGCGTCGGGCATCGCGGTCAGGGGCCGTGGTTGAGCCGGCACCAAGCTCCACAATCGGCAGAACCGTATTGTCATGCAGCAGCCCCTCTCGCCACTGTTGCCATATTTGATAATCATCAAATGCGGTTTTATCTCGCAGCACCTCCCTTGCAAATTGGTAGACAAAGGGAGAATGTATGCCATGGCCACTAGCGGGAAAAGCGCTAATATAAAATTGAAGGTAATCTACACAAGTCCTTAAAAAAGAATTCATAAGGGGTATTAAATACGCTCCCAAATTTCAAAGGAATAATTATACGAATTCTTTGCATCGGCTTCCAGATTCAGTTGCTGACGAAGCTCCCACTTGGCGGGATCGAGGACAGGAAAAAAGGTATCGGCCTCGGGCTGCGCATCGACCCTGGTCAAATAGATCCTGCTTGCCAAGGGCAAAAAGAGCGTATAGATCTCTCCTCCCCCAATTACCATCACCTCGTTGGCAAACACCGAGCGGGCCTGTTGCAGTGCTTCCTCAGGCGAGGAAACCACAGCGACAGCCTCGTTATTAGGAGACCAGCCTGCGGTACGGGTCAACACGATATTGGTTCGCCCCGGCAACGGACCCGTCAGTGAGGCATATGTTTTGCGACCCATGATGATGGGAAGACCCCAGGTAATATTTTTAAAGTGACGAAGATCGGCAGGTAAATGCCAAGGAAGGGTCCCGGCCTTGCCAATGGCATGATTGGATGCAGCTGCTACTACCAGCGATATGGTCATGCGGTTTGTGTTAGGCACAAAAATAAATCACTGCCCTCTTAGACGGCTACCGGCGCTTTGATGGCCGGATGGCACTGGTAATTGAGCAAGGAGAAATCTTCGTACTGAAATGAAAAAATATCGTTCACCGACGGATTCAGTTGCAGTGTGGGCAACGGATAGGGCTCTCTGCTCAACTGCAATAGCACCTGCTCGCGGTGGTTGTTATAAATGTGTACATCTCCGAACGTATGCACAAAGTCGCCAACACCCAAGCCACAGACCTGCGCGATCATATGGGTGAGTAGCGCATACGAGGCAATGTTAAAGGGCACGCCTAAAAAGACATCCGCACTGCGCTGGTAGAGCTGGCAACTTAACTTTCCATTGGCTACATAAAATTGAAAAAGAGTATGGCAGGGCATTAATGCCATAGCGGGCAGATCGGCCACATTCCATGCGCTTACGATCAGCCGACGGCTATCGGGGTTGCTTTTGATCTGAGCGATCAACTCCTTGATCTGGTCGACCACTTTTCCATCTTTTCCTTCCCAACTGCGCCACTGCTTTCCGTAGACCGGGCCCAGCTCTCCTTGCTCATTGGCCCATTCATTCCAAATACTGACCCCATGCTCTTTGAGATAGGCGATATTGGTCTCCCCTTTCAAAAACCAGAGCAATTCGTAGATGATACTTTTAAGATGCAGCTTCTTTGTTGTAACGAGCGGAAAGCCCTCTTGCAAATTGAACCGGAACTGATAACCAAAAACACTTTGCGTACCCGTACCGGTACGATCGGTCTTATGCGCCCCTTGTTCCAAAATATGACGTAGCAGCTGATGATACTGTTGCATAACGCAAATTAAGCCGAATGCCTTCTTCTGTCCAACTCTTTTTGAATAAGTGAAAGTTCGCGCCCTGTCTGGCCCTTTACCGACGTGTTCTCTTGCGCCCGGCGCATGAGATAAGGCACCACATCTTCGATAGGACCAAAAGGAAGGTACTTGCTTACGCTGGCCCCTGCTTTCGATAGATTAAAGGTGATGTTATCGCTCATTCCATAGAGCTGACTCCAATGAACATGAGGATGACGAAGCGGCAGCCCTTTCTCTTTGAGCAGTTCGGTGGCCAGTAAGTTACTGTGTTCGTTGTGCGAGGCTACAATCAGAGCCGTGCGGTCGATACGATCGATACAAAAACGAATGGCCTGGTCATAGTCTTGGTCTACGGCCTTTTTATTGGCATGAATGGGAGACGAATACCCAAGTTCGAGCGCCCGTTTCCGTTCCTTTTCCATATACGCCCCACGGACCAGTTTTAAGGCCATGATATAATTTTTCTGTGCCGCCCACTCAGCTGCCCGTTGCAAAAAATTAAACCGGTCGTGGCGATATAGTTGTACGGTGTTGTATACGACGGGCCGAGTCAAATTGAATTGCTCCATCATCAGCGTAGCCAGCGCATCAACGGGTTCTTGGATCCAACTCTCCTCGGCATCGATGGCAACACCCACCTTTTTTTCGCTGGCGCGCGCACAAATGCGTTGCACCCGATCTACTACTTTTTGCCACTCCACTTGGGCAGCGTCGTCCAGTTGCAAAAGCGTAGCATGATAACGATCGAGTAAGTTCCCATTTTGAGAGACCATCTTCTGCTGCAGTTCTTCGAGCAAGCCAAATCGGGCAAACCCCGTTACCTTAACACTCATAAAGGGAATGTTCGAAGCGGTAGAGGCGTAGTCGATCACCCTGCTAAATTCTTGTACCGCGCGGTCAAAGTTCTCTTCTCCTTCTTTACCCTCAACCCCGTAATCCAATATCACCTCAACACCATAGCGCCTGAGGGTCGTTGCAACAGCTTCTGTGCTCTCCAACGTTTCTCCCCCAACGAACTGGGCAAACAACGTGCTACGCAAAAGACCTTTTATCGGAAGACCCGCTCTGATCGCCAATGGAGTGAGTCTTGTACCCAGCGAGACCAACCACGGATAAGACATTACCGAAAAAAGAAAGCGGGCCTTGCGCAGGGCCGCATCGGATTTATATTCAAAAGCATATTCCGTATTGTCAAAAGAAATAGAGACATCAGATAAAGCCATGGCGAGCGGTTTGTTCTCAATAGAAAGATCCCAGAAGGGCCGGGCAAAAATAATCCGAGAAAACCGTATTGACGGCTAAAAAATCAAATGGCCTGGTGATTGAAAGGCTGCAGCACCATTTCGCTGACCACTCCGCTGGCAGGCTGCTGACACAGAAACCAAATGGCCCGTGCGGCCTCTTCGGCCTGTATCATCTTGTCTCGCTGCACGCGCAGATCGATGGTGTCCCAAAAAGAAGAGTCCACGCCACCCAGAAAAATATTGGTCACTCTGATCTCGGTACGCTTGATCTCTTCGCGAATGCTTTGCATCATTCCTACCAACCCGTACTTGCTGGCACAGTAAGCGGCAGCTCCCGCCATGGGTACTTTGCCAAGCACGCCGGGAATATTGATGATCAGTCCTTTCTTTACCTCTTTCATAGCAGGTAAAAAAGATTTAACGAGCAAGAACGGTGCTACCAGATTCGACTGCAGGCTTTGCAAGAGATCGGCTGCAGAAAGTTGTTCTACGGGGCGAATGATTCCTACACCGGCCGTGTTGATCAAAATATCGATGCCGGAGAAAACAGAGAAGTATTGTTGTTTGAGGGTAGCGACCTGCACCTCGTCGGACAGCTCGGCACACATCCACTGCGAGGCGGGGAGATTCAGTTCAGCGGCCAATGATTTGAGCGTATCTGCGTTGCGTCCGGTTAAAAAAAGACGGGCACCACCTGCTGCCAGCAATTTTGCGGTGTGGGCACCGATTCCTCCTGTTGCGCCGGTAAGCAGTATCTGTTTTCCTTTAATGGATTCCATAGAAAATTTTATAACCAACAATTACCCCGATCAATTGTTTACAGATGTGCCCACTATGTCAGCCATCACCCTACTGTTTCCGCACCAGCTCTTCGCCCAGCATCCCGCCTTGCAAAAAGACAGGGTCGTATGGCTTGTCGAAGAACCGCTTTTCTTTACCCAAGTACCCTTTCATCTTCAGAAGATCGTATTGCACCGGGCATCTATGAAGGCCTATGCAACGGAGCTGGAGAAAAAAGGGTTCAAGGTCCATTACGTGGAGACCCTCGATAAAAAGGCCGAAACAGGCGAGCTATTGCGTTGGCTGGCATCCAAAAAGATCAAAACGATCCACTATGCCGACACCCATGATCATTGGATCGAAAAACGATTAAAAAAAACTGCTGATTCTCTTGAGCTGGAGTTGAAAAAGTATCCCTCTCCGGCATTTCTGAACCAGCTGCAAGAAGTAAAGGAATACTTCGACAAACGTAAGACCTATTTTCAAACCGACTTTTACATCAGCCAGCGAAAAAGCAGAAAATGGCTATTAAAGAACGACAAAGAACCCCTTGGCGATAAATGGACCTTCGACACAGATAACAGAAAGCCCTACCCGAAAGGCAAAACGCCTCCTGCTGCCTATCCGGTGCAAGCTACCGCACCGATAAAAGAAGCCATCACGTATGCCAAGCAACACTTTGCTTCTCACCCGGGTAACACGGATAAATTTTGCTACCCTGTAACCAGACAGGAGGCCCTTAAGCAACTTGATCTTTTTTTAAAACAACGGTTCAGTGAGTTCGGAGCTTACGAAGATGCCATGCAAGAAAAAGAAGTCTGGCTTCACCACTCTGTTCTCTCACCTGCCCTTAATATCGGACTGCTCACGCCAGATGAGATCTTAGATAAGGCTACTCAATATGCCTTACAACACAAGATCCCGCTGGCGTCTCTGGAAGGATTTGGAAGACAGATCATGGGATGGAGAGAATTTATTCGTATCGTTTACGAGCGAGAGGGCGTTCGCCAACGCACCCGTAACTACTGGAAGTTTTCCAGAAAGATCCCCTCCTCTTTTTGGAAGGGAACTACGGGCATACGACCCGTTGATGTGATAATAGAGCGACTGCTTGATTATGCCTATGCACATCACATAGAGAGGCTGATGGTGCTAGGTAATTTCATGTTGCTATGCGAATTCGACCCCGACCAGGTCTATGAATGGTTCATGGTCTTTTTTATCGACAGCTACGATTGGGTAATGGTTCCCAATGTATACGGAATGACCCAGTTCGCCGACGGTGGGATCATGACCACCAAACCCTACATCAGCGGCAGCAATTACCTGCTTAAGATGGGAGACTGGGATAAGAAAATGACCCTTACCCTTCCCAACAACGAAACAGTTAGTTGGACGGCCGTCTGGGATGGATTATTCTGGCGTTTTATGCATACTCACCGTGCGTTCTTTTCAAAAAACCCCCGACTGGGAATGTTGCTAAAGACTTGGGATAAAATGGATCAGCCAAAAAAAGACACGCACCTGCGGTTAGCCAATAATTTTTTACAACTGC
>DNMB01000119.1 GCA_003489485.1 Chitinophagaceae bacterium
AGAGAAGCCAAATGTAGTGATCTTGGTCAACCCCAATAGCCCAACAGGGCAGTACTGGAAAAAACAAAATATTATACGCCTCACTAAAGATTTTCCAGCAGTCCTTTTTGTGATCGATGAAACATATATCGAATACATAGACAAAAACCTTTCGCTTGAAAGCGAAGCGGTAAAAAGGAAAAACTTGGCGATCATCAAATCAATGTCAAAGGTTTATGCCCTTAGTGGAGCGCGTGTTGGATATATTGTGGCGCACGAGAAGATCATAGACAAAGTGGCTTCCTTTATTCCACCCTGGTCCGTAAGCCTAGTGGCGCAAATAGCCGGTGTTGAGGCATTACGAGACCGATCTTACTATGCAAAAAAATACAAAGAAACGCATGCGCTACGAAAAAGCATGATCACCGAACTCAAGAAAATAAACTCCGTAACAATCTATGACTCGATCGCTAACTTCTTTCTTATTGAGCTTTTGGATAAGAGAATGAAAGCCGATACAATAATTGAGGATCTAAGAAAACAAAAAATTTACCTTAGAGACTGCACTTCGATGAGCACACAGTTAAAGAATAATTTTATACGCGTTGCCGTTAAAAACAAAGAAATGAACAAGATCATCGTTGCTGCACTCAAAAAAGCACTCATAAAATGAAAACCACCTTTCTCGCCTTTTTTTCTCTGCTGTCGCTGGCAATCGGCGCGCAGTGTGATCAAACAAAGCGGCCCGTGATTTTTATACATGGCTTTTTGGCCTCAGGAGATACTTGGTCAAATGCAGTACATTTTTTTAAATCGGCCGGCTATTGCAACGAACAGCTCTATGTCTTTGACTGGAACAGTGTAAGCGGAACTGCAAAAGCGAACGAAGAGAACTTGATACAACTCATCGATCAGGTCCGAAATAAAACCGGAGCCGAGCAAGTTGATCTAGTCGGACACTCGGCGGGTGGAGGACTGGGCAGAAACATACTCAGAGACAGCATGCAAGCGATAAAGATAGGGCGCTACATTCATGTTGGAAGTCGTAAATGGACCACACCGTATGCATGGTTTCCAAATGAAAGATGCATGAACATTTTTTCGACAGGCGACCGGGTAGCCGGTAGCGGAGCCGGTCCGATTGAAGACGCTGCAAATGTGGCCCTAACAGAAGAAGATCATTACCAGGTGGCTACCAGCGACAGGGCCCTTTATGCAATGCTTAAATTTTTACACCCCTTTAATAATTCAATTCCCGCTGCCACAAAAAAAGAAGAGCAAGCGACGATCGCAGGAAGAGCGGTATTACTGGGTGATAATATGCCCATGAGAGCGGCAACCATCTCCATTCACCTTATCGATAAAAAAACCGGAGCCCGAAAACGAAATACTAAAGCCATTCAACTGAAAACATCAGACAGTGGTCATTGGGGGCCAGCCATCGTTCGAACAGGACAACCCTATGAGATCGAACTAGTGCCTGCCGATACGACCAAAAAGAAGATATCTTATTTCTTTAGTGCCTTCAAACAAGATGATCCGCTGGTCTATTTGAGAGGATTCCCGGAAGGTTCGCGCATGAGCGCATTACTAGGAAAGCTCCCGGCAAAAGAAGATCAATCGGCCCTGGTGATCTATTCGGCCGCAGCCGCCCTTATCGGAGGTCGTGATTCGGTAACCGTAAATGATTTTGCTGTCTGTTCTGCCGAACTGACCCCGGCCTCGCGCACCGTTATTACCAGCTTTGTGTTTGATGATGGAGACGGGATCAGTTCGGGTAGAGCCCTTAAACAATATGCCTCGGCACCTTTTATCGGAGGGGTTGACCAGTTGCTTGTTGCCGGAAAAAGAAAGGTGCACCGTATTTATTTTAACGGGCAAACACTTCGCATTTCCGGCGTACCTTCGTCTGACAGAATTCTACTGGCAGTACTTAAATAAATCAAAAAACCCAATACACGATGAGATCCTACCTACAACCGCTGGGAATTTTATTAATTAGCTTGTTCTTTAGTAGCACAACACATGCTCAAGCCACCCCTTCTTCAAAAGCCGATACCCTCAAATTGACAACGATCAAAGTAAAGGGAATTACCTGCGCAACCGATGTAAAGACCATTGCGGGCAATATTGAAAAACTATCGGGCGTTCAGCGCTGTAAGGCAGACAAGCCTGGAGCCACTACCAGTTTCGAGCTGATGTATAACCCTGCTCGCGTAAGCGAAAAGGATATCATTGCCGTTATTGAAAATACCGGTGGTTGCGAAAACCCCAACGATAGACCCTATAAGGTAAAACAGTAGCGCCACATGACGCGGTGCATCGCCATACTGCTTTTTTTACTGCCCATCACTTCTTATACGCAACGCATTACAGGAAAAGTGATCAATTCTAGGCAAGAACCCCTGGCAGGAGCCAATGTTTATTGGCTGGGCACAAAAACAGGAATTCTTACTAATACGAATGGAGAGTTTGTACTGGAGGAGCCAAGAAAGAGTTCAAAGCGGCTGGTGGCAAGTTATGTGGGCTATCTGGCCGATACGATTGCAACAAGTACACTATCCGGAACAACCATCGTATTTACACTGCAAGAAAAACAAAGTCTTACCGAGATCGTCTTGGAGAGCCAGCGATCAGGTGTCATTATCTCGAATAACAGCCCCATTAAAGTTGAGCAAATTACGCAAACCGAACTCCGTAAATCCGCTTGCTGCGATCTGGCAGGGTGTTTTGAGACACAAACCACCGTTCAGCCACAAACGACCAATGTCGTGACCAATGCAAAAGAATTACGCATTTTGGGGCTTTCGGGTGTCTATAATCAGATCTTACTAGACGGATTTCCGGTCATTCAGGGGCTTAGCTATACCTACGGCATCAGCAGTATACCCGGAACGGTGGTCGACAACATCTATGTGGCCAAAGGCGCAAATAGCGTATTGCAGGGCTTTGAAAGCATCAGTGGGCAGATCAATGTAGAAACAAAAGAGCCGGATAATACAGATCGGCTGCTTCTTAATACATATATGAACAGTTTTGGAGAAAAACATCTGAACGCGAACTATGCATTCAAGAAAAAGAAGTGGAGTAACCTGACGGCCCTTCATATGGTACAACCGGCACGTAAGACCGATCGTGACGATGATACATTTTTAGACCTCCCGTTGCTTAGTCGCTATCTGGTAATGAATAAATGGAAATACGGAAGCGAGAAAGATTGGGGATGGAGTAGCCGGGTGGGCATTCGGTTACTACACGAAAAAAGGATCGGCGGACAACGTCTCTTCGATCCTGCAACAGACAAAGGCAGTAGCAGCGTTTATGGGCAAACAGTATCAATTACCCAACCTGAGATATGGACAAAAACCGGTTACCGGTTCAATGATTCACACAATATAACCGCATTTTTCTCTTCGTTCCATCAGCAACAGCAATCCTATTTTGGAACCGTTCATTACCGCGCCAGACAAACAAATGCCTATCTAAATCTTCAGTATGAGCTGAGCTACCAAACACACCAGTTGAAGACCGGCATAAGTTACCGACACCTTGATTTGCACGAAGACATTGCCTTTACCGATCGTTTCATTTCTCGCACCTATGACGGGAGCTACCACCGAAAAGAAAGTATTCCGGGCGTATTTGCAGAAAATACCTTGAGGCTGGCAGAAGATAAGATCACCTGGATGGTAGGTTTGCGTGGAGATCATCATAATCAATTTGGATTTCAGCTAACGCCCCGGACCTTACTGAAGTACGATATAACCCCCAATACGATCTTGCGAGCCACGATCGGTACCGGCTGGAGAACCGTAAATCTTTTTAGTGAGAACATTGGACTATTGGTCAGCTCAAGGGATATTATTTTCGCGGAATCACTTCTTCCGGAACGAGCACTCAACATGGGGATTAACCTGACCAAGAAATTTCAGTCGATTACGCAAAAGCTTTCAGGCCACGTAAGCATCGACTTTTACAGGACCAACTTTGAAAACCAGATCTTTCCGGACTACGACAGCGACCCTACTAAAGCCATCATTAAAAATTTTCGTGGAAAGAGCATAAGCAATGGGTTGCAGACCGAATTACTATTACATCTGCTAAATACGCTAGAGCTTAAAACGGGCTATAATCTCCTAGATGTATACAGGATCACAACATCGGGTAAAGTATTGCTTCCGTTTAATCCAAGACAAAAAGTGCTCACCACGCTAAGCTATAGGCCGCCTAAAAAGCCCTTTCAGGTAGATATGAATCTGCATTGGTACGGAAAACAAAGGTTACCGGATACCAAATCGAACCCTACCGAATTGCAGCGACCTGATTTTTCAAACCCTTACACCGTCTTCAACACCCAGCTCACCTACTCGTTTAAAAAAGTTGAAGTCTACGCCGGCGCTGAGAATCTTTTTGATTTCAGACAGTGGCAACCCATTATCAGCTGGCAAAATCCATTCAGCCCCTTTTTCGACACCTCATCGGTATGGGGACCCACTAGAGGCAGAGAGGTCTATGTGGGCATACGGTTTAAGCTCACTGAAAATTCTACACTATAACGTTACTCCCAAACCACCTCCTCGCTAGCTTGCAACCAATACGCGTAACGATCCCCGTAGTGTGCATCGATACTGTTACGGCGAATCTTGAGGGTTGGGGTAATAAACCCATTGGCAACGGTCCATTCATCGCGTACGACCACCAACTTGGCCAATTGTTCGTGCAACTCTAGTCGCTCATTTACCTTGCTTTTGATT
>DNMB01000097.1 GCA_003489485.1 Chitinophagaceae bacterium
CTATTCCGATCATCGGTTCACCTACGAAGAGGTCCAAGCCATTATTGAAGAAGAGGCCGGATTGTATGCAGAAGAGATCCTGACGCTTAATCGCCTGGCAAAAATTTTTCGACAACAGCGGTTCAGTCAAGGAGCCATTAATTTTTCTTCACAAGAGGTTCGCTTTAAGCTAAACGAGAAGGGAGATCCCGTTGGGATAATGGTCAAGGAAAGTAAAGAGTCTCACCAGTTGATCGAAGAGTTTATGCTGCTGGCCAACCGTACCGTGGCTGCTTTTATTGCTGACCAAAAGGTCGAGAACAAGCCCATCCCTTTCCCGTACCGCATTCACGACGATCCCGACGAGGAGAAGCTGATACCCTTTGCGGATTTTGCCAAAAAGTTCGGCCACTCCTTTGATCGATCGAGCCCCGAGGCCATTGCTAAATCGTTTAATCAGTTATTAAAAGACGTAAAGGGTCGTCCTGAGCAACATGTTTTGGAGCAGTTAGGCATTCGTACCATGGCCAAGGCGCGCTATACGGCAGAGAATGTGGGTCATTATGGATTGGGTTTTGAGAATTACTGTCATTTTACCTCACCCATTCGTCGCTATCCCGACATACAGGCGCACCGGATCTTGTGGGATGTCTTGCAAAAAAGCATCGTACCCGACAAGAAGCTCGAAGAAAAGTGCAAACACACCAGCGAAAGGGAGCGGGCCGCTATGGAGGCCGAGCGTTCTGCCAACAAATACAAGCAGGTGCAGTACATGAAGAACTATTTGGGAGAGGAGTTCGAAGGAATCATTAGCGGTGTGGCGCATTTTGGCTTTTGGGTCGAAACCATCGAGCATAAATGCGAAGGCCTGGTGAGCGTGGTATCTCTTTCTGATTATGATGATTTCAGACATATCGAGACCGATTACTCGTTGTACGGCATGCGCAGCGGCAGAAAGTTCAGAATGGGTGATAAGGTTTGGATCAAAGTAATAGCGGCCAATCTTACCAAGCGTCAATTGGATTACGAATGGGTGGTGGCAGGAGAGTTATCTCCTAAAAAATCAGCTTCCAAAGTACCTAAAACCAAGAAATGAGTCTTATTTTGGGCTATGCATTCGTTTAGCGATCTCTCGGCTCTTTTCAATGAGCGGTTTTCTGAAAAACAGTTTCCGGCGACCCCCGAAAACCTGTATCAAGCCACCGATTATTTTTTACAGATCGGCGGTAAGAGAATCAGGCCCGTGCTTTGTTTGCTCGGTAACGAACTCTTCGACGAGATCAGACCCGATGCCTGGTCTGCCGCTACAGCCATTGAACTCTTTCACAACTTTACTCTTATACACGACGATATAATGGACAAGGCTCCTCTTCGTAGAGGAGTGCAGACCGTTCATACCCGTTTTGGAGACAATACCGCACTGCTGGCCGGTGATGTAATGATGATACAAGCTTACCACTGGCTCAGTAAAGTAAGTGGATCGTATCAGACCTCTTTGCTGCAACTTTTTAATCGTACGGCCACAGAGGTTTGCGAAGGGCAGCAGCTCGACATGGATTTTGAAACCCGTGTAGAGGTGGCACACGACGAATACCTTAACATGATCAAGTTAAAAACTTCGGTGCTACTGGCCTGTGCCTTGCAGATGGGAGCCATTATTGGAGGAGCCGGGCAGCGAAATCAAGAGCTCGTTTACTCTTTTGGCCTTCAACTTGGCTTGGCCTTTCAGGTGCAAGATGATTACCTCGATGCATTTGGCGATCCTGAAAAATTCGGAAAGCAAGTAGGCGGCGATATTTTGGCCAATAAAAAAACGTTTCTACTGATTCATGCCCTGCAGTGCGCATCTGAAAAAGATAAGCAAACACTGCTTTTGCTGCTACGATCTAACCCCGCCGATAAGGTAGAAAAGGTACTGGCCATATACAAGAATTGCGGGGTAGACCAGTGGGCATTGTCCTTGAAGCAGCAGCTGCTCGACAAGGCCCTCGAGAACTTAGAACAAGTGGCCGTTCTCTCTGCTCGTAAAGTTCCGCTTCGCGAGTTGGCTTCTTATCTGATACAGCGAGAGGTATAATTTAAACTTACAATCCATGTCTATGTTGTCATCACTGTTTCGTAAAAAATCTATTGAGTCAATTCGTGCCGAATACGAAAAGGGCCAACAGCAGGCAGGAGCACTAAAAAAAGTGTTGGGCGTAAGAGATCTTACTTTTTTGGGTATCGCGGCCGTGATCGGTGCCGGTGTATTCTCCACGATCGGTGGTGCAGCCTATCATGGAGGCCCCGGTATATCACTGCTCTTTGTAATCACTGCCATTACTTGCGGATTTTCTGCGCTCTGCTATGCAGAATTCTCTAGTCGGGTGCCAGTGGCAGGTAGCGCTTATACCTACTCGTATGTTACGTTCGGGGAGCTGGTGGCCTGGATCATTGGTTGGGCCCTAATACTCGAGTACGCCATCGGCAATATAGTGGTGGCCATTTCGTGGAGTGGTTATTTCAACAATTTACTGGTTCATATTTTTAATATTCATTTGCCTGATTGGATGCTGGTCGATCCGGTGACCGCTGCTAACGCTTACCAAGAAGCTACCCAAGCGCTCGCTGCCGGCACCGTTACAGACCCGGTTCAATTGCAATCTTATCAGTTCGTTATCGATGCATATCGCCTGGCTCCCGCGTTGGGTGCTGTAAAAGTGTTCTTTAATTTACCCGCTTTTATTATCGTAGCCCTCATCACCTGGTTAGCTTATGTGGGAATCAGCCAGAGTAAGAAATCGGCCAATGCCATGGTGATCTTTAAGGTACTGGTCATTTTGTTCGTAATAGGTGCCGGCGCCTTTTATGTTGATACCAATAATTGGATGCCCTTTATGCCCAATGGGTTTTCAGGCGTATTGAAAGGAGTATCCGCTGTTTTTTATGCATACATCGGGTTCGATGCTATTTCTACCACAGCAGAGGAGTGTAAGAATCCCCAACGCGACATGCCTCGTGGGATGATCTACTCGTTGTTGATCTGCACAGTGCTCTATATTTTGATCGCTCTGGTGTTGACCGGTATGGAGAACTATGAAATGTTCAAAGGGGTAAGCGATCCGTTGGCCTTTGTGTTTGAGAATCGGGCCCCCTGGATCGAAAACATTGTTTCAATCAGTGCGGTGGTGGCAACGACCTCTGTGCTACTGGTCTTTCAGATCGGTCAGCCTCGCATCTGGATGAGCATGAGCAGAGACGGTTTGCTGCCTCGTCGGTTTGGAAAGGTCAATGCCCGCTATCAGACTCCCGGCTTTGCCACTATCTTAACCGGTGTGATCGTAGGAGTGGGTGCCCTGTTCTTGCAAAGTGGTCTTGTGACCGATCTGACCAGCATCGGAACTCTTTTTGCATTTGTGCTGGTGTCGGGCGGTGTTTTATTGCTCCCCAAGATCGAAAAGCAACCCGGGCAATTTAGTTTACCCTATATCAACGGACAGTTGTTGGTGCCGGCCTTGGTAATACTTTTCTTTTATCTGACCAGCGATAGATTGATCGCCGCCTTTGCTAACGTGCTTGGTGAAGGTTATCAAGAACTGCTCTTTCTCTGCTACTTCGTCGCCTCGGTATTGCTGGCCGTCGTTTCTTTTTATAAGAAATTGTCATTGATCCCGGTTTTAGGCGTGCTTTCTTGCATGTATTTGATGATCGAGATTCCTCCGGTAAGTTGGAGCTGGTTTTTTGCCTGGATGGCGCTGGGCCTGTTGCTCTATTTTGGATACGGCTACAGAAAAAGTCGTTTAAATAATTGAGCCCATTAAGTTGTGGATTTTGAGCTCCGTACGGGTTTTCCCATA
>DNMB01000141.1:0-2474 GCA_003489485.1 Chitinophagaceae bacterium
GTTGGAACTTTGGAAAATTTCTGCTCGATGAAAAAGGAGAGCTGATCGCAACCTTTTCGCCCCGCACCGAGCCCATGAGCAAGGATATCACTAAGTGGCTCGAGTAAAGCGCTTCGCTGGCAATTCGTTTTTTCTTGCAGATGAAGTACATTCGCCCTGATGCAGTATCATCAGGTAATAGGGCAAGAAAGTTTGCAGGCACAGCTCAGCGAGCTGGTACAACAAAACAGACTCAGCCAT
This sequence comes from Chitinophagaceae bacterium, assembly GCA_003489485.1. Classification (GTDB taxonomy): domain Bacteria; phylum Bacteroidota; class Bacteroidia; order Chitinophagales; family Chitinophagaceae; genus JJ008. The sequence goes on from DNMB01000141.1 coordinate 241, forward strand.
GCGCTGTTGCTGCTTTCGAAAGAAGGCAGTGGCGCCTTGCCGCTGGCCATTTCGTTCGCACAATACCTGGTTTGTGAAACGGTAGCGAGCAAAGGGGGCAACACTCCTTGTGGTACGTGCCCAGCCTGTCACAAAGCGACCCAGCTCATTCATCCTGACATACATTTTTCTTATCCTACCGTTACCAAGAAAACCGGAGAAAAACCGATCGCGACCGACTTTATTGCAGAATGGCGATCCTTTATTCAGCTGAATCCGTACGGTAATCTCTTTGATTGGATCGAAATGATCAAATCGAAAGAGAACAGCCAGGGAAAGATCACATCAGAAGAGTGTAACGACATTATTCGAAAACTAAGCCTGAAAAGTTTCGAGAGCCCGTGGAAGATCCTGATCATGTGGCTTCCGGAGTTGATGGGTAACGAGGGTAATAAATTGCTAAAGTTGATCGAAGAGCCTCCTGTCAACACCTTGCTGATGCTGGTCAGCGAAAATGAATCTCAATTACTCCCGACCATTGTCAGCCGCTGCCAACTGATAAAAGTACCCGCGCTGCAGACGGCCACCATCGAAAAAGCCCTGATAGAAAGAAACAATACTCCGGCTGCACTGGCCGCACAACTTGCCCCGCTCAGCGAAGGCAATTACAGAGAAGCGCTGCAACTGGTTCAGCATGCAGAAGAGGACTGGCAACTGCTGGTACGCGATTGGCTCAATGCTATTCTAAAAACGGGTCCGGTAGCCCAAACAAAATGGGTCGAAGAGATCAGTAGTCTGGGAAGAGAAAAACAAAAACAATTCGTTCGCTATTTTATCCATTTGCTAGAGCAAGCACTGCATTTGCGCATTAGAGGCAGCGAACACCTGATCAGCGAAAAAGAAAGAGACTTTGCAGAACGACTCAATAAGATTGCGGGCATCGAACAACAAGAGGCCATGGTGGGTGAGTTAGACCAGGCGCACTACCAGATCGAACGTAACGCCAATGCCAAGATCTTGTTTCATGCGCTCACCATCAGGCTTTACCACATCATTCAAGACAAAGTCGTATTTTCGCTTACATGAGTTGTTCGGGCTGTGGCACTGCAACTGGCAGTAAACCAAATGGATGTAAAAGCAACGGCGGATGTAGTTCCGGCGGATGCAATCGCATGAATGCCCACGATTGGTTAAAAAATCTTCCAATTGCCGACACCGAGTCACAATGCCGCGTTATAGAGGTGAGCTTTAGCCAGGGAACCCGAAAAGATTTTTTCAATAACCCCACGTTGCAAATCTTAGAAAAAGGAGACCTGATCGCCGTTGAGGGCGTGAGTGGTTTTGATGTGGGAGAGGTTTCGTTGACCGGAGAGATCGTACGACTACAGCTAAAGAAAAGAGGTGTAAAAGAAGACCATCCCGAAATGAAAAAAGTATTGCGCCGGGCAACCGAACGCGATATTGAACAATGGAAACAAAATAAGAGCCGCGAACCCGAAGCGGTCATTCGCAGCCGGGCCATTGCCAAGCAACTAAAGCTCGATATGAAGATCAGCCAGGTCGAGATGCAAGCCGATGGCAGAAAAGCAACTTTCTTTTATATAGCAGACGGAAGGGTTGACTTCAGAGAATTGATCAAAGTTTATGCGAACGAGTTTAAGGTAAAGGTAGAAATGCGCCAGATCGGTGCCCGCCAAGAAGCAGGTAAGGTGGGCGGCATTGGCAGTTGCGGCAGAGAACTTTGCTGTAGCACCTGGCTCACCGACTTCAAATCGGTCAATACGGCCGCGGCGCGCTACCAGAACTTATCGATCAATCAGACCAAACTGAGCGGTCAGTGCGGACGACTAAAATGTTGTCTGAACTATGAGCTCGATACCTACCTCGATGCATTGCAACATTTTCCGGACAACTGCGATGTGTTGCAGGTTACCAAGGGAAATGCCTTCTTGATCAAAAAAGATATTTTTAAGAATCTGATGTGGTACACCTTGCCCGACAGCAATAAACAGTATCCACTTTCGATCGATCGGGTCAAGAAGATCAAAGAACTCAATAAACAAGGTATTCGCCCCGAAGAACTAGAGCCTGTCGAGGTCGTTTCTTCTAAACCTAAAGAGGAAGAACCTGAGTTCGTAGAACTGGTAGGACAGATCAGTCTTAAATCGCTCGATAGGGCCGCGCAGAAAAAAAGAAGACAGCAACAGGGCAATCGCCCCGATCAACCTCGCCGCGATGGAAGACCTCCACAAGGA
>DNMB01000141.1:2809-3337 GCA_003489485.1 Chitinophagaceae bacterium
CACAAGGAAGACCCCAGCAAGGAGGTTCACCACAAGGAGGCGCTCCGCAGGGAGGAAATGCTCCCAGAGGCGGAGGTCCGTCTCGCCCACAAAACCGCGGGCCCAGACCACCCCGTGGACCCAGACCACCTCAACAGGGATCTGGTAATTAAACTTTATTGATCTCCCCCAATGGCGCTGTAGAGCGCATCCTGAATCTTTCCTCTTACCTGCAATTGCGACAACTTAGCATTATCGCGCGTGGGATATACGCGATTCGACAAAAACACATACACGAGATCGCGCTGCGGATCGACCCATACACAGGTTCCGGTAAATCCGGTATGACCGAATGTAGAAGCAGATGCGAATAAAGAAGGATAAGGATCCTTTCTCATAACATTGTCGGTTTCGGGCTTATCGAAGCCCAGACCGCGTCGGCTGCCACCCCGTTGATAGTCCGTAAAGAGCCGGATGGTCTCGGATTGCAAATAGCGACGTCCCTGGTAGACCCCTTTATCGAGTAGCATCTGATAGAGTATCGCCAGA
>DNMB01000029.1:0-1917 GCA_003489485.1 Chitinophagaceae bacterium
ATCTTGGGGATAAATTAAGAAGTCCAAAATTTGGTATCGTAGTGGGAAAAAGTGTTATTTTGTGGTAGTTCGAAAAAAAATTACTCAAATCACTGATAATGACTGGCTTTTTAGGCGAATTCGAGGCTACGTTAGATGCAAAGGGGCGCTTTCTGCTTCCTGCCGGTTTTAAAAGGCAGGTTAAGGAAGAAGAGCTGGGTCGCTTTGTGATCAATCGGGGATTTGAGCAATGTCTGGCCCTGTATACGCTCAAGGAGTGGGAACCCTTGTTCGAGCGGATCAAGGGTCTCAATGAATTCGATCCCCGGCAGCGCGAATTCCGAAGGGCCTTTTTAAATGGTGCTACGTATGTAGAACCCGATACGGCGGGCAGAATACTGCTGCCCCCCAACCTTAAGGCTTATGCGGAACTCGAAAAGGATATCGTGATCGCTTCGGCCGGTAACAAAATGGAAATCTGGGATAGTAATAAGTACAAAAAGTTCTTTGACTCCTTTTCTTCGGATGCTTTCAGCGATCTGGGCAATGAAGTGATGGGAGGCGGACCCGCCAATTGATCTATAGCCGTGCAGCCTTCGTATCACATACCTGTACTGCTGGCTGAGGTGATCGAGGGTCTCTCCATCAAACCCAACGGCGTCTATGTCGACTGCACTTTTGGGGGCGGTGGTCATGCCCGTGCCATTCTCGACAAGTTAGGACCGAGTGGTCGGTTGGTGGCCTTTGACCAAGACAGTGATGCCAAGGCTAATCTTCCTGCCGATGACCGTATCGTTTTCGTACCAGAGAATTTTCGGTACCTGCAACGGTTTCTTCGATTGCACGGATTGTTGCCGATCGATGGATTGCTGGCCGACCTTGGCGTAAGCAGTCATCAATTCGATGAGGCCTCGAGAGGTTTTTCGACCCGCTTTGATGCTGCACTCGATATGCGCATGGACCAGCGTTTGTCCAAAACGGCCTTTTGGGTGGTCGACACCTACGAAGAGTCGCGGTTGCATAAAATTTTCGAGCAATATGGAGAGGTGACCAATGCCAAGACGCTGGCCAAGACCATCGTTGCGGCCAGGGGTACACAATCTCTTCGCACCATCGACGGATTTAAACAAGCCATCCGAGAATCGGTAAAAGGAAATCCCAACAAATACTTTGCCCAGGTATTTCAGGCCTTGCGAATGGAGGTCAACGATGAGCTCGATGCGCTCAAAGAGCTACTTACGCAACTACCCATGGTCATCAAGCCGGGTGGTCGGGTAGCGATCATCAGCTTTCACTCTTTAGAAGACAGAATGGTCAAGACGTTTTTTAAAGAAGGCACCCTGGAGCAAAAGCAGGATCATCCTTTTTTATCGACCCCCTCCTCATCGCCCTGGAAGTTGGTTACCAAAAAACCCGTTGTGGCCGGTGCGGAAGAGTTGAAAAAAAATCCGCGTGCACGAAGTGCAAAACTGCGTGTGGCACAAAAAACAGATCAGTAAACAGTACATGGAAAGCACAAAAAACGAAAAGAAGCTGAATTGGAGTCGCTGGTTTCATTACCAGTCGCTGGTACAGCAGGTGCCTTTCTTTTTGTTTCTGGCCTTGCTCGCGGTACTCTACATCTACAACGGGCACTATGCGAATAAGACGATTCGCGATATCAACAATACGGAAAAGGAAGTAAAGGAACTCAAGTACGAATATAAAATGATAAAGGGAGAGCTGCTATCTAGAAGCAAACAGAGCGAACTGATCAAAGCCGTTGCCCCGCTGGGGTTACAGGAACTGACGGTTTCTCCTGTGGTGCTCGTCGACAGCCTTCCCGATCAAACGCTCGATAACTGATATGGAAGTAAAACGCGACATATTATGGAGGGTATACATCAGCTTTATCGGCCTGGCCGTATTGGGTGGGCTGGTCATGGGCAGGGCCTTCTA